>NZ_JASMRH010000001.1:0-282650 GCF_041431385.1 Flavobacterium sp. Arc2
CGAAAATTGAGCGGTTACGAACTTCCAGCCATCTCAAAGTGGCATAACGTCAGGCTGTGAAAAAACCTCCTTTTCCCCTAATTTCACAAATAATACATACTCATAAACGGCAATATAGTCGTTTTACTGCTAGCTGTTTTTTAGGCGGCAAATTGTCGCTCATTTTTAATACTGTCTTTAGAAAGCCTAAAATAGTTCGTTAGAAAGACAAAACAAGCTATTGCTTTATAGGGTGAGTTCCATTTTTTGAGTTTGGCAATTAAATCAGCCACGCCCAGTATATTGACCGAGCGTTTTATGTTGTATAGTTTAACCCCAAACCTCGCGAAGCCTTGGAGACGTTGTCATTCATTGCGGAACGCTCTTTAACCGAAACGTAAACATTTACATTTTGTAACATTTAACTATAATTAGTACACTAATAAAAAAACCATGATCTAATAAAGTAATAATATGAAAACTCAAGAAGGCGAATTTTTTATTGATAAAATGATTTTGAAGTACCAATCCCTATCAAAAAAGGAGAAATCAATTATTAATTTATGTTTAGGTGTGTTATTAGTTTTATTCATAATCGGAAAAATCTATAATGGTGGAGAAGTTATCGGAGAGTTTTTATATACCATTAGTCATTAAATTTTACAGAATTTAAAGCTTGTTTACCAACTGAAATCTCAATTGAAAAACCAAAACCGAATTGAATACGGAATTTAAGCTGTTGCGGAATTACTCACTCAAACGGAATTGAAAATACTTGCTGATTCAAAAACTGACAAAACTCAACCGAAAGACAAATCTTAATTTAACCCCTAATCACTTGTAGCAAGGGAACGTTAGGGGCAATGGCAACAGAGAAATTCCGGTGGAATTTACGCTGGCTTTTTTCATAGGTTTATGACTAAAACTGTGATTTAGAAAAGTGAAGTCTTGCAAAATAGAAACCTAAAAGTTACATTTTCTAGCAGAAGGTGGAAAAGCAAAACCGACAAACGAAACTTGCGAACGCTTTAAAGTTAGCAGAAATTTTAACACAACATTACAAATAAAAACAATGAAACAAATTTTACTTTTTTCCTTATTATTTTTAGGAAATTTAATGTCCGCTCAAAAAAAATATGATCAATTTTATGTAAATAATAAAAATGATACTATCAAATGTGAAATTATTAATTTCTCTAATAAAAGGGTAAATGTAATTGCAAACGGAGCAAAAATGAGTTTGAGTCCAAAGCTAATTAAATCTTTTTCATCATATACCTCTAATGGATATAGAACCTTTACTATTTTAAAAAATGATTTAAATAACTTCTATGAAGCAAATATTATAGGAAAAATATCATTTTATAAAGTTTATATAAGTAATGGCTATAATGGAATTTTACCCGTGATGGTTAAAGATGATAAAATTGTTTATTTAAATGTATTAAATCCAAGAAATAGAATTGCAGAATTAATAAGTGATTGCCCAAGTCTTTTAAAAGATTGGAATGAAACAGAAAATTATAAAACATCTGATAAGGAAAGAATTGTAAATGCATATAATCGTGATTGTGAATAAAAAAAATTCTGCTAACAGCCATTGAGCTAGCTGGAGTTTAGTGCAATTACCGTTTCGCATCAAGTTTTCGATAAGCTGAAAAGTGAGTGATTACGAATTTCCAGCCATCGTAAAGTGGCGAAACCCTGTATGCTGCTTTGCCCAGCTACAAACGCAAATCAGTATTAAATAGAAACTTTAAATTTACAACATTTAAAAAAAAGCACTATGAGTAATAGACGAAATTGGTTAAAGCAAACAAGTTTAGGTATTGTAGGTTTAGGTATTATTCCGTTTGAGAGTTTTGCAATTCCAACAAACGAAAATAGCACTAACGAAAAAAATATAAGTCTAATTCAGTTAAGGTCAAACGAAAATCCTTATGGCCCATCAGTTTTGGCTAGTAAAGCAATGAGAGATAGTGTGAGTGTCAGCAATCGCTATGATTGGGATTTGTTAGACGAACTAATGGAAAAAATTGCCCAAAAACATCATTTAACTTATCAAAACATATTATTAGGTGCCGGCTCTTCTGAAATTTTAAATTTAGTTGCTTTGTTTTGGTCAAAAAAATCAGGAAATTTAATTATTGCAGAAACTACGTTTGATTATTGGACAATAACAGCGGAAAATGCAGGTCTTAAAAAAATTGCAATCCCATTAACAGCAGATAAAAAACATGATTTATCTGCAATGTTAAATGCAATTGACACTGATACGAAAATGATTTATATATGTAATCCTAATAATCCAACTGGGACGATTTGTGCAAGTGAAGAACTTCTAAATTTCATAAATGAAGCCACAAAAAGAACGAAAGTTTTAGTAGATGAGGCTTACCTAGATTTTACCGACCAACCCTCACTTGCAAATCTTGTAACGGAGAATAAAAACTTAATTATTGCCAAAACCTTTTCTAAAATATATGCCTTAGCAGGTTCACGTATTGGATATGCAATAGCACATCCTGACACCATTAAGGAAATAAGTCAATTGCAATTTGCCGCAAATGGTAGTGTAAGTGTTGTCTCGGCTTCAGGAGCTTTAGCATCATTAAAGGATGATAAATTTGTAACAGATACTATTACATTTAACAATGAAGTAAGAAAATATACGGTTGATCAATTAGAGAATTTAAAAATACGTTGTATTCCGTCGCACGCAAACTTTGTCTATTTTTCATTAGAGAATTACAACAAAGACTTTTTTGAGCAATTAAAAAAGAATAATATTCAAGGAACTAAAATTTATGAAGAAAAGGGGAAATGGTCGAGAATTACAATTGGCACAATGAAAGAAATGAAACAATTTATTAAAGCATTAGAGTAAATATAAAAAACAGCACACAAACGCCGTTTAGCAATAAAACTATGAAATACATTAAAACATTAATCATTTTATTAGTCTTCACTAACTGTAAGGCTCAAGAAACTAAGATTCTTCTCAAACAAAAATTAATTTCTAATTTATCTAATACACCAATATATCAACATCTAACAGAAAATGTAGACGGTCAAATTAAATGGAAAGAAAATTTTAAATATTTAGATAGTATTGAAATTTTCAGCATAACATATTTAAGTGATGGCTTGAAAATAAATGGTCTTTTAGTAAAACCTAAAAAAGATGGGAAATATCCTTGTATAATTTATAATCGTGGTGGAAATAATGATTTTGGAGCTTTAGTAATTGCCAACGGAGCAATTACTCTTGGTCAAATTGCAAAAGAAGGTTATGTTGTAATCGCAAGTCAATATAGAGGAAATGCAGGAAGTGAAGGAAAAGAAGAATTTGGAGGCAAAGATGTAAATGATATTACTATACTTCCAAAAGTATTAAAAGAAATAAAAGAAGCTGATACTGAAAAAATTGGAATGTATGGCTGGAGTCGTGGAGGAATGATGACATATATTGCTTTAACAAAAATGAAAGAGATAAAAGTAGCTGTCGTTGGAGGAGCAGTTTCAGATATTTTTAGCTCAATTAAAGACAGACCCGAAATGGAAACTGATGTTCTATCAGAATTAATTCCCAATTATGCAGAAAACAAAGAAATAGAATTAGAGAAAAGGTCTGCTATCAAATGGGCAGACAAATTCCCAAAAAATATTCCGATTTTAATGATGCATGGAAATTCTGATTGGAGAGTTAAACCAACACAAAGTTTAAACCTTTCTTTAGAATTTGAAAAAAACAGAATTCCTTATAGACTAATAATGTTTGAAGGTGGTGACCATGGAGTTTCGGAACACGAAAAAGAAGTAAATGAACAAGTAATAAATTGGTTTGATAGGTATTTAAAGAATAATGAACCATTGCCAAATATGGCATATCACGGAAGATAAAAACGGCGTACAACAGCTGCGTTGATATCATGTGTGATTTAGTGGAATTAACTATTCGCATCCTATTTTCTGCAAAGCTAAAAAATGAAAGGTTACGAACCACATACCATCTCAAAGCAGCAAGACGTCAAACTGTCTAAAAACTTAAAACAAGTCTCTGAGATTTTTATATTTGAGATTTTTCATAGATAGGAGTCCAAATACAAAATGTAAAAGCATAGGTTATTAGACAAACTGACGTTGGCAGTAATACTCACCAATCCTGCATAGATTCTAAACAGTTATATATCAAAACGGCAAAGTAATTAAACGTTACAGCAAACCCTTAAAATTAAAAATTTCAGTCGAGTCGAATACTGATAAATACGCCACTAACTTTAGGCCTAAGTAGTGACTTGCATTTTAGTTCTGCCATTGGTACTGAAAATGTTGCCAACCGAAGATGAGAACGCTCAACTCATTTTAATAATGGGATTACAGATACCTCTAAAATTGGAATTTTAACACCCGAAAACGCTGTCTTTTATAAACTTTGTGATTCCCATAACCATACTATGCAAATACAACCATAAACTTAGCCAAAACCTTAATAAAAAAAGAATTTGCCTAGGAGAGGTATTTATAACAACAATATTAATGTTACATGTATCTATGTTACCACCTTTAATCCTTTTGAAGTAGTGGTTTTTTTAAGAAAAACCTTAACAAGACATGCAAGTGTTAAAGTTAACATATTGATTTTAAGACAGTATTAATAAAGTCCCCGTATTTAAATTGTAAACTGCAGATTAATAATTAAAACACTTATATATGAGTACAACATATTTGAATACCAAGTCAAGAGGATTAACCAAAACAGTAGCTGAATTCTCCAAACAGGATGGTCAGAGCAACAGTGAGTACCGTCAATTTATCAAGGAACAGGTGCTGGAGCATAGAAAAGAAGGAATGGACGTATTCAAATCCCCAAGACCAGGAGATGACCGAAATAACGAATAACTTCCTATCCACAATGGAAAAAGGAGTAAATAAAAAAGAAGTAAAAGGCTATTTAGGAAATCTAAATAGCCTTTTATCAATTTATCTAAAAAAGCAATAAAAACCATAAAGTATGACAATTAAATACCTATGAAACTAAAGCTAACACAGTATATAATTTATTACTAGTCCTCAACTACTTGCGAATCCTGAAGTGTCGGGACGCTGGAATTTACTATCTGTGATTTATTTAGTAAATTAGTTGCTTCAATGCGTAACAAAAAATATACCTAACGTTGTACTTCATTATGAAAACACTTAAAAATTAATAAATCATGAAACATCTTATTACAGCATTTGTTTTTGCAGGAATTTTGATTTCTTGTAATTCATCAGACAAAACAAAAACGGCAAAACAGGAATCCTCTGCAATGGAATCTGAAACAAAAAGTACATCAAATGATATCAATAAACAATTAAAGAATATTGATACTGATGAAGCTTTAATTGCAACAGCATTAATGGCTGCTCCCAAAGAAAGTAGATCCAAATGTAAAGTTATTGGATATAATATGGCAGGTGAATTTGTGACGCTCAAAGAAGGAGATAATGAATTTATTATTCTTGCAGATAATCCCAATCAGGATGGATTTAGTGCCGCATGTTATCATAAAGACCTCGAACCCTTTATGGCGAGAGGAAGAGCTTTAAGGGCAGAAGGAAAGACAGAACAAGAAGTCTTTGCTATCCGTGAAGCAGAGATGAAATCAGGTCAACTTAAAATAACACCTGGGTTGACGCTACAAATCTACTACGGGGCAAAGACAGTGTATGACCCTGCAGCCTCAAAAGTTGAAGGTGCGCAACTTCGCTATGTGGTATATTTACCTTGGGCCACATCAAAATCTACTGGTTTGCCAGAAGTTCCAATGGCTTCAAATCATCCTTGGATTATGAATTCCGGAACACATAAAGCGCACATTATGATTTCACCTTTACCAGAAGATAGAGAGTAGCCTTGATGAGGAACTATAAGTAATGATACCGCTGATTAAAACAAAACTAAAAAAGAGGAAATAACGAAACCACAACCCCCAGCATAATTTATTACAAGTTCTAGCCTACTTACTCTGCGAGACAAGCGAACTGGCTGAAAGCAATTTGCTCCCGGGAGCTATCTGGCCTATTCGGTCTGAATTTACTAAATTAGGTACTTAAAACACGTAAAAAAACATATACCAAACGTTGCCAACAATTAAAAAAATTTAAACTAAAAATTCAACAAATGGAAAAAATATGAATAATAGCAATATCGCTTTTTTTAATAATCACTTATGTTTTTTGGAGGGGTACTAGTGCTCATTTCAAAAAAGAATATGGTAAAAAGAGTTGGGAACTATGGGGGACGAGGACTTTTTATTGGCAAGGTGAATTATTAATCAGTGGAGGTATTACAATTCTACTACTGTTTGTTTTTAAATGGGCAAATGTATTGTCTTTTTAGAAGCCTAAAAAACAACTAAGCCGCCAAGACCGTGTTCCTACCTTCGCCGCCGTACGAATCTTTTTTTGTAGCTATAGCTAGCACTAATTTTCTATATTTAGTTAGTACTCTTTTTTTTTAGTAATGAGTAGCAATTATAAATTCCACAATGCAGAGTGTTTGTACGTTAAGAGCGCTACAATTGTAGCATTATCATTAGATGTATTTACCCATAATGATTACCAAAATTTATTAATTGAGTAAAGGATGTATCTGATCAAAAAAATAAAGGATTAGAAATTCATACTTGGTGTATTTGCGTTTTAGTGAAATTAAAAAAAATTATCGTGTTTTAGTCAATCGCAAATACACTGCTTTAAATTCCCCAACCTAGCAAATTGCCAGACCGTCAAACTGTCTAAAGACCCTTTTAAGAATTATGAGTTACTGCCTTTAAGAATAAATGAGTTGAAAAAAAGACATGGAATCAATCATTACACTCAACCCAAAACAGGGTGTTTCATAATAACTCAGTTATCAGTCCATACAGTTTAATGGTAATTCTACCTAAGAGTCAGAATTATTAAGAAGATTCAATTAGGATCTGCCAATCTTTATAATACTTCTAATAACGTCATCAAGTTGGTTGCAGCTTGCCAATATCATGTCACAAATATTACTGTTATTACTATCTAATAGCGTTTTGTCTAGAAGACCGGTAAGTCCGATTATATTACTTAGCGGCGCCCTAATAAGATGTGATTGTTGAAAAATGATTGTTGCCAAGATATTACTGTTTTTTTCAATCTCTTCTTTTGCCTTTTTTAAATGTAATTCTTCAGCAATATATTTTGTTATATTATATCCTATGCAGTATATCCCGACAGGTTTTTTTTGGTCATCAAACATGGCTTTATATTCCCACTGAGTATATACATACCCCCCATTCCCATCGTGTTTCCTAATTGTCGCCGGAAATAATTTGGTCGGGTTCTCAAAACATTTAGCAGCAACTTCGACGCAAGTATTCATATCGTCGGGATGCATTGTGATATGATAGGGTTGTCCTACAAAATTGCTGTTCACATGTAAAAATGCGTTAGCGTAATTTTCGTTTACATAAGAGTAATTGCCATCCATAGCAGTAGTTACCACATAAAATAAAGCCGAATCATTCAGTAATCCTCTAGTTTCTTCGAAATGTTTCATAACCCATTTTTCAATGCCTTAAATATAACAATAAATCCTACAAAGAGCCTCTTTTTTAATTCAAAATTAGGCTATCAGCCGATGAGGGCAATTTGCGGGAGAACCATATGGTACTAGGCAGTAGTGAAGCCAGTCATGCGTGATGCCCTAAAAAAGTCAGGTTTAACTAAAAAAGCCACCGTTCATACTTTACAGCATAGTTTTACTACCTATTTATTAGAGAGCGACACTGATATATATTACACTGAGGAATTACTAGCACATAGCAGTAGTAAAACGACTGAAATATACACCCGTGTAAGTACCAAAAGCCTACAACAAATAAAAAGTCAATTTGATGATTCGTACTATTTTATTTATACATTAGTACAATAATTAGCAGCAACTATTATGGCACAAAGCCAACCTAAATTGGGTGCATTGGAGCCATTTTAGCGCTAGTATATACAAGTTGTGCGTCACTTTAGAGCGACAGAAAACCGAAATGAAAATGAAAAAACATCATTGAAATTAACAAAAAAATGAAAAAATTAATTATTCCATCAATTGCAGGATTAATTTTCGCAGGTTTTTAATTTATGAACAAAATGGAACTTTTGGAATATCCGAAGTTATTGTTTTAATTATAACAGCAATTACATTACTTGGAGTATTATTTATAGTTAACAAAATGCCAAAAAATGACTAATTATTTACCTTTAATTTTCGGAATTTCATCTTTACTTCTTGGAATTTACTTGTTTTTAGTTTTTTTCGGTATTTACAAACCAAAAACTTCCGAAGAAACTGAAGAAAAATCAGAAAACATGAAATTAATGATGAAAGTAATATCTTTAATCTTAAAAGGTGGATATAACGTATTAAATCTTGATTCTGACACTTACAGAATAAACTCAAAAAAAGCAGAAACTAAATGGAGCGAAACTGCAAAAGATAGTTTAAACAAATATTGCTTAATTGGAATGAGGGAACAACCAAAAGAAAATTCAAAAATAAACTTTGATTATTGTAATTGCACAAGTGAAAAAATCATGAAAACTTATACGCAAATAGAATATGAAAAGATAATTAAAAAACCAATTGATGAACAATTTAAAGTGTTTTCTGAATTGGTAAAAGATTGCAAAGCAGAATTACAAAAGAAAATTGATAGTGTAGAAACAGCAAATAAATAAAAAGCGAACGCACAACAGCTAGGGTTTCGTTGCGTGCGTAGCACCAACAAAGAAACCCGGGTTGAACGGAACCAATTACACTTCCGCTATACTATGCACTTATCGTAAAGATTTTAAAGAGATATTCAAGAGGCTATTGCGCCTCTTTTTTTAATGAATAATAATGCCAGTGGTTTCCGAGTGTTTTCCATCACTTTAGAGCATAAATGCCCTTACCCGTCAAATTAATTTTCACAGTCCCGAGAGCTATCGGAAGAGTTTTGGCTATTGCCAAGATACCAAGCAGGAGGACCACGCTGATCAAAAAACATCAACCGGTATAAATGAGCTTTTAACCGTATTGTAATACGCATAGATATAGATTTTAAAAATGATATTGATGTAAAGTCAATAGCCTTGAAGTTAACTATTTTCTATAGCGGCATCGGTGGACAGAACTCGTCTTTCTACTAAAAACAATATTGTAAACTACTAAAAAGCAACATGTTGCATTTATATAAGTACATGTGTCGCCTCATTAAAAACCCAACTTTCTTACCGTTTGTTCAACTATTTTCGCTATTTTTGAGAGTAATAAAACGCAGGTTTTTTTTGACTGACGTTAGCAGTCAGTCAAAAAAAACCTGATTTCAATACTTTCTATTTTATCAAATGATTTGTTTTTATTACATCTCTTTTTTTAATTCTTGAAGCAATTGCTGTTTTATGAAATGAGAATCAACAAATGATCCGCTTATTCTAATTGGAATTGCTCGATGGAACACTGTAAGTAGTAGTAATCTATTTCTTTAAATGAAACTTATTTCACATCTGTAAAAATTATTATGTAAATAATTTCTATAGATTTTATTTATAATTAAATTAGATATGAAAATTAAGGATTGTAATTTAGTAATGCGATTTAGGCTAATTTTGGTAATGAAAGAAGATAACAACGAAAATATAAATCTATAAAACTTTTAAACATGGAAAATAATAACAATCCAGACCCTTCTAACGGTCAAGGTAAATGCCCTGTAAATCATGAACAGCTTCCATTAAATGAAGGCGCTACTATTGTTGAAACAAACCATGATGCATCAGCAGGTAAATGCCCAGTGATGCATGGCGGAAATACCTCTACCAAATCAAATGTTATGGATTGGTGGCCTAATGCACTTAATCTTGATATATTGAGTCAACATGATACTAAAACAAATCCTTTAGGACAAGAATTTAATTATCACGAAGAACTTAAGAAACTAGATATTGAAGCCTTAAAAAAAGATATGCATGCTTTAATGACGGATAGTCAAGAATGGTGGCCTGCAGATTGGGGACACTATGGAGGTTTGATGATACGTCTTTCTTGGCATTCTACTGGATCGTACCGTATTTCTGATGGTCGCGGAGGTGGTGGCGCAGGAAATCAACGTTTTGCACCTTTAAACTCTTGGCCAGACAATGTTAGTTTAGACAAAGCAAGAAGATTGCTATGGCCTATTAAGAAAAAATACGGAAATAAAGTGAGTTGGGCCGATTTAATTGTTTTGGCTGGTACAATTGCTTATGCTGATATGGGATTAACAACCTTTGGTTTTGCATTTGGACGTGAAGATATTTGGCACCCAGAAATAGATACGTATTGGGGAGCTGAAAAAGAATGGTTAGCGCCTAGTGATGAGCGTTATACTAATGTAGAGGATCCAAAAACAATGGAAAACCCTTTAGCTTCTGTACAAATGGGGCTAATTTATGTGAATCCAGAAGGAGTTAACGGAAAACCAGATCCTCTAAAAACTGCTGCTCAAGTACGTGAAACGTTTGAACGTATGGCGATGAATGATGAAGAAACGGTTGCTTTAACTGCTGGTGGACATACAGTAGGTAAATGTCACGGTAATGGTGATGCCAGTATTTTAGGACCAGATCCTGAAACTGCAGGTGTAGAAGAACAAGGATTAGGGTGGCACAACCCTAATAAATCAGGTAAAGGTCGCTATACGGTAACAAGTGGAATTGAGGGCGCATGGACTACAAACCCTACTAAATGGGACAATGGTTATTTTGAGATGTTATTTAAACATGAATGGCAGTCTGTCAAAAGTCCTGCAGGAGCATTTCAATGGGAACCAGTGACTATTAAAGAAGAAGATAGACCGGTAGATGTTGAAGATCCAAGTATTCGACAAAACCCAATAATGACTGACGCTGATATGGCTATGAAAGTAGATCCTATTTATAAAGAGATCTCATTGAAGTTCATGAACGACCAAGCTTATTTCTCAGAAACTTTTGCTCGTGCTTGGTTCAAGTTAACGCATAGAGATATGGGACCAAAAGTAAGATACTTTGGTACAGACGTACCACAAGAAGATTTAATATGGCAAGATCCTATTCCAGCAGGAACGACAGGGTATGACGTAGCCGCAGTAAAAGCCAAAATTGCTGCATCAGGATTATCTATTCCAGAAATGGTAAATACCGCTTGGGATAGCGCACGTACTTTCCGTGGATCTGATATGCGTGGTGGTGCCAATGGTGCCCGAATTCGTTTAGCTCCTCAAAAAGATTGGGAAGGAAATGAACCACAACGTTTAGCCTATGTTTTATCTGTTCTAGAGCCTATTGCTGCTGAGTTTGGCATTAGTATCGCTGATACAATTATTTTAGCGGGTAATCTAGGTATTGAGCAAGCTGCAAAAGCCGCAGGTGTTGCCGTTTCTGTTCCTTTTTCACCAGGTCGTGGAGATGCTACTGATGAAATGACTGATGCTGATTCTTTTGATCCATTAGAGCCTTTAGCAGATGGCTACCGTAACTATAGTAAAAAAGATTACATTGTAAGTTCAGAAGAATTAATGCTGGATCGCACACAATTAATGGGATTAACAGCTCCAGAAATGACCGTACTTGTTGGTGGTATGAGAATGTTAGGTACGAATTATGGTAATACAAAACATGGCGTTTTTACCAATACAATAGGTGCTTTGACTAATGATTTCTTTATCAACCTAACTGATATGCGCAACACTTGGAAACCAACAGAAAAAGGACTTTATGAAATTTGCGATCGCAAAACAGGATTAGTAAAATGGACCGCTACCAGTATGGATTTAGTATTTGGATCCAATTCTATTTTACGTTCTTACTCTGAAGTTTATGCACAAGACGACAACAAAGAAAAATTTGTACACGACTTTGTAAAAGCTTGGGCAAAAGTTATGGATGCTGATCGTTTCGATATAAAATTAAAATAGAATACTTATAGCTAATACTATAATCAATAGCGGTTTCGGTTCTATATCGAAACCGCTATTTTATTTATTACTGTTCTGATTAGTTGAGAAAATAATATTTAAAAAATGAAAGTTGTCTTAATAGGGAAAGAATACTAAGTAGCTATTGCACTCCTATTTACATCAATTTGGATTATCTTCAATACCCCAGGTATCCAAGCTTCGTAAAATATTTTCAAGAGATCGTCCTCTCTCGCTCAATTTATATTCCACTTTTGGAGGAACTACTGGAAAAACTTTTCTGGAAATAAGGCCGTCCGATTCTAATTCTCTTACGGTTTGGGTAAACATTTTATTTGAAATACCGGATATTTTCTTTTGTAACAATCCAGAACGTAAACCGCCATCCAATAAATGAAATAAAATCAAAGGTTTCCATTTAGTCCCTATTAAACTCATTGTATAATTCAGAGGACAATATTTTTTTTCGCTCATTTTAAAATATAAAACATTGATAATCCATATTTTACTCTTTTTAGTAACTATAATACTTTATGGTTAGTACTTGCTGTTTATGCAAATATAGCCTAAATTTGTAATCTAATACTATAACATATGACAACTAATACAAATTATCCAAAATCATTTTCTCATATCGGGATTACTGTTCCTAATATAAAAGAGGCTGTTAAATTCTACTCAGAAGTAATGGGCTGGTACATAATTATGGAACCATCTACAGTAAAGAAAGAAAAGGAAACGGCTATTGGCCAAATGTGTATTGACGTTTTTGGCGAAGATTGGGAAGAATTTGAAATTGCACATTTAGCAACTTCAGACGGCATTGGAATCGAATTATTCTCTTTCCCTCACGGAGTCAAGGAAGCGCCTGAATTCAATCCTTTCAATACGGGGCTATTTCATTTTTGTGTACAAGATCCAAATATTGAAGACCTCATCGAAAAAATCGTATCTTACGGTGGTAAACAAAGAATGCCTATTAGAGAATATTATCCAAATGAGAAGCCTTTTAAAATGTGTTACGTACAAGATCCTTTTGGAATCGTTTTCGAAATATACACGCACAGTTATGAACTGACTTATTCTTCTGGAGCCTACACGAAATAAAAAGGTTTAATAAGCTTATATTTGACCTTTAAAAACGCAACTAAAATGAAAAAAAGCCTTTATCTACTCTCTCTTTTTATAGTAGTAATTTCCTGTAAAGAGACGACAATCAAGAAAACAGAAACTGAAGTCCCACAACATACAGATAGTCTTACAACACAAGTGCAACAAGTCGCTGAATTCGTAGGGCAGCAAGTTACGGGTGTTACTGTGAGCAATACGGGGAAAATTTTCGTAAACTTTCCTAGATGGAGAAAAGGGGTTAAGAATTCGGTTGTTGAAATTACTAAAGACAATCAGCAAAATGCCTATCCGAATAAAGAATGGAATTCATGGGAAATTGGTGATGCAGTTGAAGAGCAAAAATTTATTGGCGTACAATCTGTTGTTGCTTTCGAAAATAAACTATATGTCTTAGACACCCGTAGTCCTCTATTTGGAAACGTTTTAGACGCACCCAGAATTTTTGTATTTAATCTTGATGATAACAAATTAGAGAAAACCTATCTATTACAAAAAGACAGCTACTATCCTAATTCTTACATTAACGATTTACGCGTTGATATAAAAAACAATAAAATCTATTGCACTGATTCTGGCAGAGCCGGATTGATTGTATTAGATATAACTTCTGGAAAATCTACTAGAGTTTTAGACAATCATTTTTCAACAAAAGCGGAGCAATCCTATTTGACTTTCGATACTAAAAAATGGGAGAATACGATTAATTCTGACGGAATTGCATTAGACACCAAGAATGACCTCCTCTATTTCCATACACTAACAGGCTATAGTTTATACTCAGTACCTACAAAGGTATTAGCTAATGGAACTAATAAAGAAATAGAAAAATCAGTAAAATTAGTAGCTAAAACCTCAGCTCCAGATGGAATGATACTTGACGAAAATGGCACATTATATTTTGCTGATTTAGAAAACAACAAAATTATGTACCGAAAAAAAGATGGCAGCATTCATACCCTAGTTGAAGGAGATGAAATTAGATGGGCTGATACGTTTAGTATTTATAACAACTACTTGTATTTCACAAACTCAAGGATTAATGAGGTTACAGCCGATATTTCCAACATGACTTTTACTTTGAATAAAATCGAATTGTCTAACAATTAAGAAAAGGAAAAAGCGACTTTCTGCTAAAAAAATCCAAAAGAAGACTGTATTTAAGGTAACTTAAATACAGTCTTCTTTGTTTGTTAATTACTTGATTGCTGTGTATTCGACACTCCAATTGCATTAGAAAATACCAATAACATCGTTGCCAATAAACTGCCTGATGATGATCACAAAGATAATTTAAAACTCAATCTATTCGAAGCTAATCAAAGATGAGGTAAATTAGCATCCTAATTTTACTACAAAGCAACTTTTTTCATCATATAAATGTAACAAATAATTAAACCGGCCGACTTATTACTATTAATTAAATTCCATTTTGAAAACTGAAATCAGCATTGTTCTAAAAGAATAACTCGCAATTTTCAATATAAAAAGGGAGGAAACTAATTTAATTTTAATCAAATATTAATTTACACCGTATGAAAAAGATAATGCTACCGCTTTTTCTTTTGCTCTCCTTAGCAGGACAAGCACAAATAAAAGCAGACGACGTAAACACTTTTACCCTGAAAAATGGAATGAAAATACTGGTAGTGAAAGACTTCTCAATCCCAAATGCAAATATGTATTTGTTTTACAAGGTAGGAAGCCGGAACGAATACCAAGGAATTACTGGTCTATCCCATTTTTTTGAACATATGATGTTTAATGGTGCAAAAAAATATGGTCCAAAATTATTTGACCAAACAATGGAATTTAATGGCGGGGCAAATAATGCCTATACTACTGAAAATGTTACGGTATACACGAACTGGTTTCCTACATCTGCTGCATCGGTTATATTTGATCTTGAAGGAGATCGAATATCCAGTTTGAGTATTGATCCTACGATGGTAGAAAGTGAAAGAGACGTAGTATTAAGCGAGCGTCGTACTGGTCTTGAAAATTCTCCTTGGCGTTTGTTGTCGCAATCCCTTCAGGCAACCGCTTTTCAAGAACACCCCTACCACTGGCCTGTTATGGGATATGAAGATGATATGAAGAATTGGACGCAACAAGACTTAGAACGGTATTTTAAAACATATTATGCGCCAAATAACTGCGTTGTTGTAGTAAGTGGCGCGATCAAAACTGAAGCGGTAAAACTATTAGCAGAGAAATACCTGGAACCAATTCCTGCTCAACCAGCTCCTCCAAAAGTTCATATTGTAGAACCTGCACAAACTGGAGAACGAAGAATAACTGTTCAAAAAGAAGTTGCTACCCCCTATCTTATGATTGGTTATCATACTCCTGAAACCAAACACGATGATTATTATGCTTTAAATATTCTTAGCTCAGTTCTTTCAAGCGGCAAATCATCCCGATTGTATGCTTCGCTTGTAGACAAAAAACAACTGGCTACCCAAGTTTTTACTGATTATGGCGATAGCTTTGATCCTGGTCTTTTCAATGTATATGCTGTAGCCAATAAAAATGTGGATGAAGTAGATTTGGAAAATGCAATATATGCTGAGATTGAAAAAATAAAAAAAGATGGAATTACCGAAACGGAATTGCAAAAAATAAAAAACCAAAAACTAATGGAATTTTACGACCAAGTAGAAACCATAGACGGAAAATCAAATAATATAGGTACTTACGAAGTGTTTTTTGGTGACTATCGAAAAATGTTTGATGCTCCAGCTAATTACAATAAAATAAAAATCGCTGATGTGCAGCGTGTTGCCAATGCCTATTTTACAAAAAGTAACCGAACAGTAGGAGTATTAAAAACAAATGTAGAAAACTAATCGTATGGAAAGTATTAACCAAAAAGTCATAATGATCTGTTTGCTTGTGATAACACAAATAAGCCTGTCAGCACAAAGTTATAAATTACCTAGTTACTCTACATTTAAATTACCAAATGGCCTCACTGTTTTTCTAATGGAACAACATGATGTACCCGTAATCAGTCTATCTACCATTATCCCCGCAGGTGCAATTTATGACAAAGACAAAGCAGGACTTGCATCATTGACTGCGACAGCTTTGAAACATGGTACTAAAAATTTCACAAAAGCAAAGTTAGATGAAGAACTCGATTTCATTGGCGCAGCCGTAAATACCTATTCTTCAAAAGAATACTCCGGAATTTCCTCCCATTTTGCAGCCAAGGACAAAGACAAGGTACTCTCGATAATTAAAGAAATATTGCTTAATCCTGTTTTTGACCCTGCTGAATTTGAAAAAGAAAAAAGTAGGCTATTGGTAAAGCTTGAACAACAAAAAGAAAGCCCGCAATCTGTGATAGGATCGTACTTTGAATCAATGCTTTACGGAGATCACGTTTATGGGAATATAATAACGGGCACTACGTCAACTGTGAGTAAATTAACCGTAAATGATCTCAGTACTTTTTATAAAACGAAATACAAACCTGACCATGCTGCCATAAGCGTAGTGGGTGATTTTTCTAGCAAGGAAATGAAAACCGCATTAACTGCTATGTTCTTAAAATGGGAAAAGACGTTAAAAGAAGAAGAAAGTCCTGCATCAAAAGCAATTAGCATTCCAAAAGAAAACAAAGTATTGCTAGTCAATAAGGACGATGCTAGAGAAACCACATTTTTCATTGGCTCTCCCGGTATAAGTAGAAACAATCCGGATTATGTTGCTATTGAAGTAGTCAACACTCTTTTTGGTGGGAGATTTACATCGATGCTAAATGATGAGTTGCGTGTAAACTCTGGTTTGACCTATGGAGCCAGTAGTCAATTTAAGGCATTAAAAAATGGTGGTTCCTTTGTTATCAGCACTTTTACAGACGTAAAAACTACAGAAGCAGCCATTGATAAGGCTCTCGAAGTCCTCACTAAATTGCATGAAAATGGTATTAATGAAAAAGCGTTGAGCTCTGCCAAAAATTACGTCAAAGGACAGTTTCCCCCACAATACGAAACGACCTCACAACAAGCCTATTTATTGACTCAAATGTTCTGGTATGATTTTGATAAAAGTTTCATTGACGATTTTGAAAAAAATGTTGACAACTTAGACTTGGCGAAAGCCAACCAAATCATTGCTAAATATTTCCCCAAAGACAAGCTACAGTTTGTGCTGATAGGGAAAGCAGATGAGATTAAAAACATTGCAAAAAAATATGGTACAGTAACCCAAGTAGAAATAAAGGACGACCCTAAGGAAAATCTTTAATTACTATCCAAGCGGAAATTTTATTTCCGCTTTTATTATTTTTAATAACTACTTAATAAAACTCAAAACGGCAATTCCTGATAAATAAATGCACTATTATTAAAAGTGTTTTTTTGTCAAAATTACCGGAGTATAGTTTAATAAATAATTACAAAAAGACCGCTCTTAAATTAATTTAATAGCGGTCTTTTTTATCGAATTGATTGCTATTCTTTTTAGTCCAATATTCAAATTGCATTAAAAAATCCCCAATCTTACCTTTGGAGTAGTCACTCCTATTTGCGTATTTACTCTCGTTCTGTTGGATCTGTTTTCATAACGTGGCTCACTATATCCATAGTAATAATGGCCTGCATATTGATACCAATAGTCACTGTGATGACAATGATTATCACAATGATCATGGTGCGCTGCATACCCTTCTTTTTTACCTTGAAGGTAAGCTCGGTGCGCTCTTCTGTCGTTTTTCTTTAATTCCTTTTCGTACTTTTTTTGTTCCTCCCAGAAAGCACGTTCTTCCGTTTTGCTTTTTGCTTCAAACTGTTGTTCGTATAGCGCGTCTTCTAAACCTCTTTGTTCATAATAGGATACACTATGTTTTGTTTCTACTTCGGTATCATTAGTAACTCTAGCCTTTTGCGCATTCGCATTGGGTAAGAAAGAAAAAATAATTAGTATTAATAGGGCTTTAACTGTTTTCATAATTTTAAAATTAGTGTTATTACAATAGTATCTCATTGGTAACTTCAATAGTAAGACAACTGCAAACTAGTTTACCCTACCTTACTATTCACTAATTATTAAAAAATATTTATTTCATCTCACTTTTAATAAAGCCAATAACCTCATCAAAACGATCACTCCACGGATAAAAGTACTGCGTAACCATAGGAACATGTTTTTTATCCAATCGTACCGATTGAACTCCTGGCTGAAAGGCATGCAAGGCATCAATAAAACGCTTATTGGTTGTTTTTATGGATGTGTACGTTTTATCACCAACATAAATTAAGAAAGGAGGTGTGTTTTTATTCAAAAAATAAATGGGCGAGGCATCTTGCCATTTAGTGGGCGAAGTACCCCATGTCGCTATATAATTGTGATCCATAGTAGGTGGATTTTCCTCTAAATAATGTTTCATATCTAATCCAGCGGCATCGTTCAAGATTATTCCGGAAATACTTTTAGGATCAATTCCGTACTTCGGATTCATAACGGCTAATGCGCCCAAATGACCTCCTGCTGAATGTCCAGTTACAAAGACTGCGTTAGGGTTACCCTTGTATTTACTGATACTGTCTTTCGTCCATTGAATCACGGAAGCAATTTGCTTGGTCATCCCGTCATAATCCATATCTGGACTCAAAGTATAATCTGGAATAACAGTTACTACTCCTTTCCGTGCAAAGTTCCTGCCTAACAAATCATACGTCCCCTTTCGCCCACTATTCCAGTAACCTCCATGTACAAATATCAGCACGGGAAGTTGTTTTGCTTTTGAATTTCTGGGAACAAAAACATTCAATCTCGGTGTGGCTATTGTGCTTTCTTTTGAAGTTTCTAAATAAGAAGCATCTTTTATTTTTTTTGAGGCACAACTCCCCAACAAAACACTATTAAGGAGAATTAGAATCGCAATTTTATAACGCATGTTTTTTTTTTACAAATATATAAATTAAAGAAAAAGCAGCCGCAATTATTACTAAAAGCTATCGTGCCATTTTCCTACCAATGAAATTAAACAATATCATAACAGAAGGAAGTGGAATTGATTAGCTTTGTAACGGCACGTAATAATTTAAAATGAATGATAGATTCGCAGTTACTATTGCGAACACCATTAGCAAAGTGAATCAGAAATGAGAAAATAATTTTTCTTCAATTCAAACTTGCACTTTAATAAAAAAGAAAAACATGAAGCACACTATATTAATCGTTCCCGGATTAGGAGACTCAGGAGAGACACATTGGCAAAACTATTGGTTACAGCATTTTGAAAATTCCAAAAAAGTGATTCAGAATGATTGGGACAACCCCATTTTAAAAGATTGGTTGGAGAGCCTCAACACTTCAATCGAATCTACGGAAGGCGAAATTATTATTGTTGCGCATAGTCTTGCCTGCTCACTGATTAGTCATTGGTCAAAAGAAAATAAAGTACATAAAATAGTGGGAGCCCTACTTGTTGCACCAGCAGATGTAGATTGTCCCGAACATACACCCGAGGAAACCCGTAATTTCTCACCAATCCCTTTAGTAAAACTAGATTATCCTTCGATTGTAATTACAAGTTCTAATGATCCTTATATTTCAGTAGAAAGAGCCGCATTTCTAGCGGAAAAATGGGGAAGTTCTTTTTTAAATATTGGCGAGAAAGG
Source organism: Flavobacterium sp. Arc2 (assembly GCF_041431385.1). NCBI lineage: Bacteria > Pseudomonadati > Bacteroidota > Flavobacteriia > Flavobacteriales > Flavobacteriaceae > Flavobacterium > Flavobacterium sp. Arc2. The sequence continues at coordinate 19,727 of NZ_JASMRH010000001.1, forward strand.
ACATCTCAATTCAGAGTCAAAATTAGAATACTGGGAGGAAGGACAAGAAATCCTACAATCGCTATTGGAGAGAATAAAAGGAAATCATTAATTTTATAACGCATTTTCCTTTTTTCGAAAATTAAAATAACGAGAAAATTATCTACGTATTCTTGAATTGTATTTTTAACCATCAGTTGTTTTACCTATGTTGAGAATACTAAAAACAGCACAATCACTAGAAAATAGAATTGGGTTAAATCCTCGGGCGGCATTGATAGAAGTACAGCAACGCCATAGTCAAACGTAAAATCAATTCGATTAGAAATCTCAAACACAAAAATAAAAAAGTATGTAAATGAGTTTTTAGTTCTTGTATACTCCTACTCTATTCAAATTGGCACTGCCATTTTTGCACGAGAAAGAGAGTTAGTTGTATACTAAAATGATTCAAAATAATCTGTTGCAAGAAATTATAATCAATTGCCCCTTACCGACGAATGTTACGACTCCTACCTTAATAGAAAAAAGAATAAAGCTGTTTGCTATACTTATTCCAACCAATAAAACGACTCAAACATTATTTACTCCTCGGTGCAAGCAAACGAAGTTTACTATATATTTACCTGTCAAATAGATTCATTTTGTCTCTGCTTTCAAGCGCAACATTATTTAGCATATGGAAAGAATAAATAAAGTAGCACAAGTCACGCTACTGTTTTGGTTAATGAAAATTATCGCAACAACCTTAGGCGAAACTCTAGGTGATTATATTGCTCAAACACTAGATCTTGGCTATACAATTGCTTTAGTTGTTACGCTACTTTTCTTTGTTGTAGCCCTGTCCGTTCAATTGTTTACAAAAAAATACATTCCTGTTTTCTATTGGCTCGTCATCATTGCGACAACAACGCTGGGAACAGAAATATCTGATTTCATTGATCGAAGTTTACACTTAGGTTATACTGTTGGTAGCTTGATCTTGTTTTGCTGTTTAGCGCTAACATTACTACTCTGGCATAAAAGGTTCAAAAATTTAAATGTCTATCCTATTATAGACAGAGACAAGGAAATTTATTATTGGTTGGCCATCCTTTTTTCGAACAGCTTAGGAACTGCTTTTGGAGATTATTTAAGTGATGTAGTTGGGCTGACTTATTTAAACGGAGCACTTGTTACAGCAGCTGTAATTCTGATTGTGGTAGCCTTACATTATGCTACAAAAATAAACCATATTCTGCTCTTTTGGGTTGCTTTCATTTTCACAAGACCTTTTGGAGCCACCTTCGGAGACTTTTTGACGAAACCAATTGCAAAAGGAGGATTAGACTTAGGGACTTTAGCAGCCTCAATAGTTTCGCTTTTATTAATGACAACACTTATAATTATTGCTCATAGAAAAGGAAATACTGAAAGTACTTAGCCAAAGATAAATTACTCAAACCTTTTTGATAACAGAATTTAATTAGTAAGCAAAATGGAAAATATCAAAATATTTATAAACTACATCGCAGCAGCTATTGAAATCATAGGATGTATTACTATTTTTATAGGCGTTCTTTATTCCCTGGGAAAATCACTTTTATTATTTTTCAAAAAAGAACCGGAACCCTTTATTGAATTGAGACAAACTCTGGGAAAATCAATACTTTTGGGACTAGAAATACTGATTGCCGCAGATATAATTGCCACAGTAGTTGCAGAGCCTACACTCGAATCCGTATCTATTTTAGGCCTAATTGTATTTATCAGAACCATCATGAGTTTATCGTTGCAAGTCGAACTTGAAGGTAAATTTCCATGGCAAAAAAATTTAAATAAATAACCCTTAAGCAAATGAACATAACATGTTAGCAAAAAAAAATTGGCACCAAAAACATTTTGACAACTTAGGATTTGGGAGCCGCCTAGCCGATTCTGTGGCTAAAAGTATGGGGTCTTGGAAATTCATAATTATACAAACCGTTTTAGTCGTTCTATGGATGACCTTAAACTTAGTTGCTTTTATGAAGCATTGGGATGTCTATCCTTTTATTTTGCTTAATCTGCTGTTCTCTACACAAGCGGCTTATGCAGCTCCGATTATCATGATGTCTCAAAACAGACAAAACGAAAGAGACCGGGCTCAAGCACAAGCAGATTATCAGACTAATCTTGATGCCAAACTAGAAATAGAAGCACTGACATCTAAACTGAATAGCATTGAAGTCTACAAATTAGATAAAATAATAAGATTGTTAGAACAAATGGAAAGACAGCCTAAATAAAGGATGAAATCATACATCTCAATTTAAGTTTTTCTTGATTTTCACTTTATAAAACTAAATTAATAATAAGTTCATTTAGCCCGAAACAATTAGGGTATAAATGAGCTTATTATTTTTACAATATTTAAAACCAAAGCCTTCCTTTTAATAACTCAAGCTGTTTGTTACTCTTTTCACTCTGGTAGTAACCAAAAAAGAGTGCTAAAATTTACCTCTAAAAAAATCCCTATTGTTATTATTAAGTAACCCCTTATTATTTTAAGTTAAAAACATCCATTTAACTGATATTTAGTTTATTAAATATTTTTTACCAATTATTTTTTTTAATTTTAATATAAGCAAAAAGCAAATTATTAATATTTAAAATCAATTATTATGGCAACTACAACAGGAAAAAAAGTAGAAACTACAAAGGCAAAAGCAAATTCAGCTCATGGATTGAGAGATTTATTTGAAGTAGGATTGAAAGATATTTATTATGCAGAAAAAATATTGAGTAAAACACTTCCTAAAATGGCAAAAAATGCATCAACTCCAGAATTGGCTACGACTCTAAATAAACACTTGACCGAAACGAACGAACACATTTCCCGATTGCAAAAAATATTTGAAGTTACCGGCATTAAACCCGAGGCTAAAAAATGTGCAGCGATGGAAGGGATTCTAAAAGAGAGTGATGAGATGATTAAGAAAACAGATTTAGGTAACGTTCGTGATGCTAGTTTAATTGCCTCTGAACAAAAGGTTAAGCATTATGAAATTGCAACTTATGGTACTTTACATGCTTTTGCAAAAACAATGGGAGAAAACAAAGCAGCAGATTTGTTAGCTATGACGCTTGATGAAGAGAAAAAAGCTGATGCTGGATTAACTAAGCTTGCAATGGCTTCCATTAACAACAATGCTTTTAAAGCAGATGTACTTACCAATCCAACGATGTAATTATATTATATAAATTATTTAAGAAGCCTGTTCCGTACAGGCTTTTTTTATGAATACGATCTTAGCGATAGTCAATTGAACGTTAAATATTTGCTTGTGTAACAAAAGTTACTGACAAACCTTTTCCTTTGTGTTACTTTTGTTTTATCAAGTAGGAGTACAAGATACATACGATGAATAACAGTGCTACTTTTGAGAATAATTCAAACTTTATAAATTAAACAAGATGAGCGTAGAAAAAATAATCAAAGAAAACGAAGGAACTATTGTAGATGTTCGTTCATATGGTGAATTTATGGGAGGTAATGTAGTTGATTCCATCAACATTCCGCTTAATGAGATACCAGAAAGAGTAGAAGAATTAAAAAAACTGAAAGCCCCTTTAGTGTTATGTTGCGCCTCTGGAAATAGAAGCGGACAAGCACAACATTTTCTTTCCCAACTTGGAGTAGAGTGTTACAATGGAGGATCTTGGTTAGACGTAAATTTTTATAAATCACAAGCAACAAAATAAGATGATAAACACATTAAAAAAAATATTTGGCATCGGACCAAAAGTAGATTACGCCGATTTAGTAAAACAAGGAGCTGTAATTCTAGATGTTCGTAGTCCGGGAGAATACAAACAGGGACATATCAAAGGTTCAATCAATGCTCCATTGAATGATCTTTCGAGACATATTCCAAAATTAAAAAAGGATGCTACTATCATTACTTGCTGTGCATCAGGGATGCGAAGTGCTTCGGCAAAAAGTATTTTAAAATCGAGTGGTTTTGCGCAAGTACATAACGGCGGAGGCTGGAGTAGTTTACAAAACAAAATATAATGAATTTACAAAACCTATTAACTGATTGGCATTTTATGCGTTTTGTCCGTCTTGCTCTTGGCGTTTATATCGGTGTACAAGCGTTTCAAACCCAAAGCATTCTTTCAGGACTTTTAGCTAGTTTTCTATTATACCAAGTTGTTACAAATTCTGGTTGTGGTGGAGTTAATGGCTGCTCAGTACCCATGAAGAAAAAGAATAACGACGCCGTTGAAGATGTCGAATATGAAGAAATAACAGCAAAATAAATTAGCTGCATGAAAAAAGCCGGCTACTCCCGAAAAAAACAATCGTGAGAGGCCAACTAAAATTACAGCATATAAAAAGCCCCAAATAGGGGCTTTTTAAATTATTAGGTTCAACAATTTATATTGAAACAATACCTCTATTGCATCATTAGCATTGAATAATAAAAACGGCTATCCCATTCACAAATTAAATTCTATTCAATTAGATTAAGCGTCCATTTTTGGATAATCATTGTATCCCTTAGCTGTAAAAGTATAAAAAGTACTTTGGTCAGCAGCATTTAGCGGAGCGTCTTTCTCGAAGCGTGCAACTAAATCAGGATTGGCAATAAATGGAACTCCATAGGCTACCATATCTGCATAGCCATCTTCGATTACTTGGTTTCCAGATTCTTTAGTAAACCCTTTGTTAATCATCAATAACCCTTTGTATATAGGTCTGAAATGTTTAGCAATTTCAGTCACGGCATAAGGCACTTCGCTTACATCCGTAAATGGTTCCGAAAAATGCACATAGGCTAATCCATAATCATTTAAGCGGTTTACAATATATTCGTGGGTAGGAATCGTGTCTTGATCAACCGTCATTCCCTGCACTCCATGCATAGAAGGGTTTAGACGAACACCTACTCTAGAATAGTCTATAATACCTTTTAAAGCATCTAGAGTTTCGAATAAAATACGGGCTTTATTTTCGATACTACCACCGTATTCATCAGTACGTGTGTTAGATGTTCCATTAAAAAATTGGTGAAACAAGTATCCGTTTGACGCATGTAATTCTACTCCGTCAAAACCGGCTTCAACCGCATTTGCTGTGCTATTTTTAAAATCTAAAATAGTCTCTTTAATTTCTTTTACCGTCATCTCTTTTGGAGTTACAGTATCAATAAAACCACTTTCTACATATGCTTTTGCCTCTGGATTAATTGCTGAAGGTGCATGAGGTAACTCACCATTATGCAAGTCAGGATGTGACAATCTTCCAGTATGCCACAGTTGCACAAATATTTTTCCGCCTTTGTCATGAACCGCTTGAGTCACTTGTTTCCAACTTTCTGTTTGTTCGGCACTGTATATACCAGGAACATTGATAAAACCCACAGCTTTTGTACTCACCACAGTACCTTCAGTAATTAGTAAACCTGCATCAGCACGATCAGCGTAATAAATAGCCATCTGCTGTGTTGCTAAATTACCTACATTACCTGCACGGCTTCTAGTCATAGGAGCCATCGCCATACGATTATTAAAAGTAGTTGTATTATATTTATAGGGACGTAATAAAAGGGAATTACTCATATTGTTATTATTTATATTGTATTAATTTAGTTGAGATAAGTAAGTAGTAAAGCCACATCCTTCAAAAATACCTGAAACGACATCCAAAGCTTTTGAGTTATGGCCTTCCAAAAGAAATTCTTTCTCTGCATCTTCATCTGTAGAGATATTGATGATTTCTACTATTTTAGAATGAGGAAAAATCAAATCAAAGTTTAATTGGTTTTTTATTGAGGTCGTAAACTCATCTTCATTTTCTATAACAATGATGATTTTTGCAGTAGCGACTTCTTTTATTTTTTCAACAACAGCATGGTCGTGGATACAAAAACCAGAAAGAATAATAAGATCTGCTTCCCAACTGGCATTTACAGCACAATCCATTTTCTCAATATAAGCGTGGCGATTTTGTACCAATAGGCTTTCATGAAGATCTGAAAGTGCTTGTTGATTTTTATCAAATAATAAAAGCTGATACTGTTCCGACAACTCTTTAAGTAGCGAAAAATTTCTTTTCTCAGCAGCACCAATAACGGCGATAGTTCTTATGTTTTGCATCCTTCTTGTTTTTATTGTTGCAAAATTACAGTAAGAGACTGCTTGGTTCCATTGAGGTAGAACAAGAAATGCCATTGATCTAAATCAATTTTATTTTCGAAGAGTAATTTGTTTTCGCACTCGGCTTAGTGTTTCTGGGGTGAGACCAAGGTAGGAAGCTATCATATGTTGGGGTACGCGCGCTATAATATTAGGGTGTGCAATGGTGAGTTTAGTGTATTTTTCTTCGGCAGTTGCAGTTAAGGCAGAGTTTACTCTTCCCTGCAAAGCAATATAGGCGTTTTGCAATAAAAGTCTTTGGTAGCGTTCAAATGCCGGTAGCGCATCCATTAATTCCTGTCTTGCAGTCGCAGTTAACAACAACAGTTCTGAATCTTCGATAGCTTCTATCGTATAGGTTGAATGTCCTCCCATTAAAAAGCTCGATAAATCTGTAATCCACCAGCCTTCAAAAGCAAACTGCACGATGTGTTCATGTCCTTTTGCATCAGTAGTATACGAACGTAAAATTCCTTTTTCAATAAAAGCATTGTAGGTACACACATCCCCTTCTAACAGTAAAGTTTGTTTCTTTCTTATTTTTTTTGGAATAAAAAAGGTCTTACACAAATCAAACTCTGCTGCGGTCAGTGTCACTTTATCACCAATACTTTTTGCTAATTGTTCATACATATCCGCAAGATAATAATTACAGCATCAATTTAAAAAACCAATTGTTAAAAAGGAATAAATAGTAAAAACTAAATTCACAAAAAAGAACGTTGCGACCTTAAATTGCTGCCAATTGTATTACAAAGAGCTCTAACAAAATCAAAAATCATTTGTCTTACGGCAAAATAAAAATTACCTTTGGCTCAGTTTAACTTTTACACACAAAATGAAGCCTAACACACAACAATTAAGCGATTTAACTATCCAAGTCAGAAGAGACATTCTTCGAATGGTACATGCCGTAAACTCTGGTCACCCAGGAGGATCTCTTGGCTGTACTGAATTTCTGGTAACTTTATACCAAAACCTAATGGAACGCAAAGAAGGTTTTGATATGGACGGAATAGGAGAAGATCTTTTCTTCCTTTCAAACGGTCATATCTCTCCAGTTTTTTACAGCGTTTTGGCAAGAAGCGGTTATTTTCCAGTTTCGGAATTAGCTACTTTCCGTCTAATTAACTCAAGACTACAAGGACATCCTACTACTCACGATGGCTTACCTGGAGTTAGAATCGCATCTGGTTCACTTGGACAAGGTTTATCTGTAGGAATTGGAGCTGCACAAGCAAAAAAACTAAACAATGACAACCATTTAATCTATACTTTACATGGTGATGGTGAATTGCAAGAAGGTCAAAACTGGGAAGCAATCATGTATGCATCTGCTAAAAAAGTAGACAACCTTATTGCTACGATTGACCTTAACGGAAAACAAATTGACGGAACTACTGACGAAGTTTTAGCTATGGGAAGTATCCGCGCTAAATTTGAAGCTTTTGATTGGGTAGTGATTGACATAGTAAAAGGAAATGACATCGAAGCGATTATTGCAGGTATGACAGATGCTAAATCAAGAACAGGAAAAGGAAAACCAGTTTGTGTATTGTTACACACAGAGATGGGTAATGGAGTTGACTTCATGATGCATACTCATGCATGGCACGGGAAAGCACCTAATGATGCACAACTAGAAACTGCATTTGCTCAAAATCCAGAAACCTTAGGTGATTACTAATAAGTAAAAAGATACTGAAATAAATTCAGCATAAAATGAAAAAATATACAAATACAGGAAGTAAAGATACTCGTTCAGGTTTTGGAGCGGGGATGACTGAATTAGGTCAAAAAAATGAAAATGTGGTGGCACTTTGTGCTGATTTAATCGGATCCTTAAAATTTGATGATTTCAAAAAGAACCACCCAGAACGTTTTTTCCAAATTGGAATTGCTGAAGCAAACATGATTGGAATTGCAGCCGGATTAACTATTGGAGGTAAAATTCCTTTTACAGGAACATTTGCTAACTTTTCTACAGGAAGAGTATATGACCAAATTCGTCAATCAGTTGCTTACTCTGAGAAAAATGTGAAAATCTGTGCTTCACACGCTGGTTTGACATTAGGAGAAGATGGTGCAACACACCAAATTCTTGAAGATATTGGTTTAATGAAAATGTTACCAGGAATGACTGTAATCAACACTTGTGATTACAACCAAACAAAAGCGGCTACTTTAGCGCTTGCAGATCTTCATGGCCCAGCTTATTTGCGTTTTGGACGCCCTGTTGTACCTAACTTTATGCCAGCTGACGAACCATTTGTAATAGGGAAAGCAATCCTACTTAGCGAAGGAACTGATGTGACAATTGTAGCTACTGGACACTTAGTTTGGGAAGCACTTGTTGCTGCTGAAGCATTAGAAGCAAAAGGAATTTCTGCAGAAGTAATTAACATACACACAATCAAACCATTAGACGAAGAAGCTGTTCTAAAATCTTTGGCTAAAACAAAATGTATCGTTACTGCCGAAGAGCACAACATACTTGGTGGACTTGGAGAAAGTATCTCAAGAGTACTAGCATTAAATCACCCTGCTCCACAAGAGTTTGTTGCAGTTAATGACAGCTTTGGAGAATCTGGAACACCTGAACAATTAATGGAAAAATACAAATTAAACAATCAAGCAATTGTTGAAGCTGTAGAAAGAGTTATTAAAAGAAAATAATTCACATACATATCCAAAAAAAATCCCATTCGCTAAGCGAATGGGATTTTTTTGTTTTCAGTCTATACTTAATTAATGACAGCTTTTATCTAAATATTTTTTGATTCTTGCCGGATTAGTAGTATTACCATCACAACTAGGGATAGAAGCAAAAGGATAAACGACACCATTATTTGTAATTTCAATTTTTGTACCGTAACCATCTCCATCGTCATCAACATCTAGAAAGTTTGGAATACCATCGCCGTCTGTATCATCAGGATTTACTGCATTGGTCGGTAACTCGCTTGTAGTCCACATATAACCATCTCCGTCTAAATCTTCTAAGTAAGACTTGATACCATCTGGATCAGCTACAGCAACACCGTTAACCAATTTATATTCTTGATCCAATCTTTCTAATGCATATAATTTAAAGCTAAAAATTAAAGGCGAATAAGCAGGAATACCACTAACAGAGTTAAAATATGCTAATCCAGAAGGAATAAACATAATCCCCGCTCCAAAATTATTATATGATACTGTACCATCATCTTTTGCAGTATAGCTCCCCATTCTAAATTGTGGAAATATTTCTTTCCAACCTCTAATTGTAGTAAACAGACTTAACATTTGTTGTGGGTACTTCACTTCTTCGAACATTGTTGTACTCAAAGTAGTAACACTTGATGCTACGGTCTCTTCTAAATAATCTCCTCTATATGAAGTTAAAACTCCATCTACATTAGTAGGTTTTTCTCCCACACCTTCTCGCAATACTAAATAATACAGTTTATAAGTAATATCATGAAGTTTAACATCTCTACTCAACAATTTAGGAAAGCTAGCTTTGCCTTTATAAGACATAATCGAAGGTTGACTTCCACCATCAGGAATCTTAGTAAAAACGACATCTTGATCATCAGGAGAGCCAGGATTATTCGTAACCGTAATGTAATAGGTATTCAAATATTCTTCAATATTAGTAATATCACTAGCATATTGTACTGCATATTCTCTAGGCGGAGTTATATCTGGAGTATCATTATTCTTTGAACATGAAAATAAAGACAGGGTTGTAATTGATAAAATAAAATAATACTTAAATTTGTTCATTATAGCTGATTTTTAAGTGCGCAAGATACAATATTGATTGATTTTTGTAAACTATTTAACTCTGATTTTAGAATTTTTATGAGAATAGATAAATATTTATGGTGTGTCCGATATTACAAGACTAGAAATATGGTAACAGAAGCATGTAAAAAAAATCATGTTACTGTAAATGGTCATATTGCGAAACCATCAAAGGAGGTTTTTCCTACTGATAAAATCACCTTCAGAAAAGACCAAATAACACAAATCATTACGGTTTTAGACATTCCAGAAAGCCGTTTAGGAGCAAAACTGGTTGATATGTACAGAAGGAATGATACTCCTGCGGAGTCATATCAGCATCTCGAACTATTAAAACTATCAAAAGAACACTATCGAAAAAATGGTACTGGAAGACCTACCAAAAAAGACAGAAGAGATATTGATGAGTTTGGAAATGAGATAAAAACCGACGACGAGGAAGAGAGCTAGTTTTAAAGCTATTACTCTTCATAAACTAAACTTTAAACTAAAAAAAATGAGCAAAAATATCATTTTAACGAATCAAGAAATTGAACATAAAATAAAGAGAATAGCCTACCAGATCTACGAGACATTTGTAGAGGAAGAGGAAGTTATTCTTGCAGGAATAGCAAGCAACGGATTTGTTTTTGCCGAAAAAATCGCTCAAGAACTGCAAAAAATTTCCACTTTAAAAGTTTCGCTATGCGAAGTTAAAATCAACAAACTCAACCCAGAGTTGCCAATTCAGACTTCTCTAACAAAAGAAAAGTATGCAAACAAGGGTTTAATACTTGTCGATGACGTTCTAAACTCTGGTACAACCTTAATCTACGCTATAAGACACTTTCTAGACGTTCCTTTGAAAAAATTCAAAACAGCGGTTCTTGTTGATCGAAATCACAAGAAGTATCCAGTAAAGGCTGATTTCAAAGGAATCTCTCTGTCCACCTCCTTGCTGGAGCACGTTCAGGTAGTTTTTGATGAAAACGGAAACAACAGTTATGCGTACCTAAGCTAAAACGGCTAGAATATCCAAAACTGTCTCGTCAATAGTTCGATTATCCACACTAACTACATGTTGTGCCTGATTGTAATAAAAGCTTCTTTCAAAAAGATGCATCGCAATAAACTCCTTCATCTCCTCTTCATTTTTATTGGCGATAAGGGGTCTTTTGCTTTTATTAGCAACCAATCTATTAAATAAGGTCCCAATAGAAGCTTTTAGATAAATAGATTGTACATCGTCACCTTTTAACAATTCGTGATTATTGGCATAGCAAGGAGTTCCTCCGCCTAGACCAATTATCATTTCCCCGGGAGCATTTAATAATTCGACAAATGCTTCATGCTCCATCTTCCTAAATTTGATTTCTCCGTACTGTTCAAAAATAGCATTTATAGACAAACCCGCTTTTTTCTCTATATATGAATCCAAATCGATAAATGGTTGTCCATTGATTTTCGCGAGTGTTTTAGCTATTGTTGACTTACCGCAACCCATATAACCTAATAATATAATTTTCTTCATAGAATAAAACCTTGTAAACTAACACGTTAAAATTTATTGATAAAAAAAGACAAATTTAAAGCAAAAAACTTTGGAAAACATCAAATAAAGTCCTTATATTTGCACCCGCATTCAAGCAATGAAATACAAGACTCGATAGCTCAGTTGGTAGAGCACATCACTTTTAATGATGGGGTCCTGGGTTCGAGCCCCAGTCGGGTCACAAGTTAAGTGATCAACACCTAATATTTCAAATTGAATGCAATGACTCGATAGCTCAGTTGGTAGAGCACATCACTTTTAATGATGGGGTCCTGGGTTCGAGCCCCAGTCGGGTCACTAAAAGGTCGAGTAATTTATTACTTGACCTTTTTTATTTTTAGGCCACGTGGAGAAACGGTAGACTTGCCAGCTTGAGGGGCTGGTGCTCGCAAGGGCGTGTGGGTTCAAATCCCACCGTGGTCACGAATAAATAAAATGCCGGAATTAAATAGTAAAGCTCGCTTTGACTATTTAATTCCGGCATTTTGTTTTCAAAGCGGAGCTTTGTTGGGAACGACGAAGTCAATCCCGACGTTTAGGATATTGATAAGTTCCTCCCCTACCTTTTGTGATTGACCCTATTATTTCTGTTTTCAAAGCGGAGCTTTGTTAGGAACCACGAAGTCAATCCCTTTTTTTTAAACCTTTTTTTTCAAGCGCTATTTCTAAAAATCCCCTCCAAAATTCTTTAGAAAAGCCATTCTCAGTAAAAAAAATATTGAAAAACCAATTGTTATAATTACAAAAGCACCTATATACAAAAACAATCTGTCGTTTTTATGTTCCCTTCTTAGCAGCTCCACATTAGCTACGCTGTATTTCTTGGCAATCATCATCTAATTCTTTATTTTAACTCTGCAAACAGTACAATAACAACCGTTTCTACAGTAAAGTAAAGGAACGAGTATTACGCCTCTTTCACAATACCTACTTTTAGTGATATTGCAAACTAATCCTACTATTCAACAATAAAAACTCATTATGTTACGAATCGAGTTTAAACTTTCTAATAAGAGATTTATACACTCCTATAAAACCGCTTCAGCTAGCATAGCCTGAAAAAAGCCCGCTCCATTAATAGCAACTCTCAAAAACAAAAAAAGGCACCACACCCCCACTTTTACTATCTAACCTAAAATAGTTGTCACAAAAAAAGCGTCTCGACAAACTGCCGAGACGCTTTAAATTAAAAATATATTATCTTACTTTTCAAACATTTCCTGTAAAGGCTTTAATTGCTCCATATCAATATTAGACTGTCTCAAAACTGACATTAATGTGATAATATTATTAGGATTCATATCCTTACCTAAAACTCGCACGACAGCAAATCCTGCATCTTTACTATTTGCATACAAAACAAACTCATCTATATGCTCATCTGTCCCTACATAGCTTACTGAAGCACCTACCGAACCGGAACCATACTTCATCAACTGCTGGTACTTTTTGTCCTTTAGAATCAAACTAACCTTTGCCCGCTCTGATTCGAATTCTGCTTTGTTATTCTCATTAAGCTTAAAGGCTAAAACATTCATTTTATCAAACGCTTCTAAAGCCCCACTTTGTTCTGCAGATAGTTTAGTTTTATCTACATTCAGTATACTCGGAGAAACATCTAATGCAATGAAATCCGTGTTTTCTGTATTTTCCACAAAATACTTTTGTAGCGTAGGTTCTGAATTACAACTAACAGTTAACAGACTCACAAAAATCGCTATGCTATAAATCGTTTTCATTTTCTTTTATTTTTTTCCTTTGGTTGCTTTTTTCAAATCATCTCCACCTGGTATTCTCATTTTATCGGTAAGAATAGAAATTTCGTTCAAATCAAAATTACCCGTCAACGACATCAAAACAGTCTCATTTGATTTGCTCCCACCTTCGATAAACATTAAAAGTTCTCTTATTTGAGAGTCTGTCGCTCCAGATTTTACTAATATTTTAATATTTTTACCGCTATCATTGACACGCATCAATTCTTCCAGACCTGCCGTTCTTATATATTTTTCTGCAGTTAACCTCATATCACTAGTTGCTCTGGTGCTAGTAGTAGTAAAAACTTTAAGGTTGTCCAGCTTTTTTATCAAATTCATATATTGCTGCGTTTCCCTATCAGAAGCATCAACTTTAACCTTACTCATCAACTCAAACATTTTCTTATTTACGATAATAGACGTTACATCATCCTGACCATCAAACTTATCAAATGCAGCTTGTGCAAAAAACGGACTAGAAACCAATACTATTACTAATGTGATTATAAACTTTTTCATTTTGTTTTATTTATTATTGTTTAAAAATTAATTTTTTTGAATCCTCATATTTCTCAAGAACTATAACACTTTCTATGCCAACATTTACATGGCTTGACAACATGGCCAATGCTTTTTGTGTCTCTTTCATCGCTACCTCAGGATTATCATACGTCCCCAGTTCCTGATTTGAAACTTCACTATCAAAATACAGATAACTACCAGCACCTACCATAACAACAACTGAAGCAGCAATAGACAACCAGACTTTATTTCTTTTTTTACTCTGAGGCTTCGGCAATTCCATAACTTTTTGTTTGAATTCCTGTCCAGCGGCCTGTGAGAAATAAGCGAAAATTGGCGCATACTGCTTTAGATGAGGCGCAACTTCAGCCGAAGCAAAGTATTCCCGCAACTCTTTTTCCTCTACAATACTACTTTGACCTTCAAAGTATTTTTCAATAAGTATTTCTATTTTATTCAATTCCATAACCGTGGATTTTAATCATATTTTCTTTAATTGTTTTTCTTGCTCTTGAAAGCGCTACCCTTATCGCAGTTTCATTCATCTCCAATATTTTTGCAATTTCATCAAAATCATACTGTTCAACATCTCGCATCTGGATTATTAATTTTTGTTGCTGTGGCAGTCGATTAATTATTTTTTCTACCCAATTCAAACTATCTCCGTCTTCCACAATTTTATCTAATCTTGGAGAATTATCAGTAAAATTATCATGAGTGAGCTTAACATTTCCCGCTCTTTTTGACTTTAGCTGGTCCAAACAATAATTTTTTGTCATGGTCATCGCAAAAGCTTCGACACTATTGAAACCAACCAAACTTTCGTTTTTATTCCATAATTTAACTAAAATCTCTTGAGTAGCGTCCTCAGCCTCCTCTGTACTTATAAGCAACCGTTTTGCTAATCGAAAGACTTTGTCTTTGAATGGAGTTGTAATCTGCAAAAACTCTATTTGATTCATAAATCACTACATTATTAGTCCGGCTTATAGTATCAAGACGAGACAGTTTTATTTTTGTTACAAAATATATTTAAAATTAAAACTAAACATACTATTTTTACGTTTATTATATAAATTACCCCAATATATGAAACCTACATTTAAATTTGCGCTATTACTTCTTTTAGTAGTTTTTTCTTTCCAAAGCTGTCAAGATAACGATGATACTGCGGCACCAATAAACCTAGAAGTTCAGGATTTTATTTGGAAAGGGCTAAACCAATATTATTTATGGCAACCAGATGTCCCTAACTTATCTGATGATCGATTTGCATCTCAAAATGAGTTAAACACTTTCTTACAAACCTATTCAACTCCTGAGCAATTATTTGATGCGTTAAGAGTCGATAAATCCATCGATAGATTCAGTTGGATTGTAGATGATTACTTAGAACTTGAAGGAGCGCTTCAAGGAATCACAAAAAATAACGGTGTTGAATTTGGCCTAGTTTACAAACCAGGATCAAGTACAGATATCTTTGGTTATGTTCGTTATATCATTCCAGGATCAGACGCAGCAACTAAAGACATTAAACGTGGTGCTATTTTTTACGGTATTAACGGAACCCAACTTACAATTAGTAATTACCAATCTTTATTGGCTAATGATACTTTTACTTTAAACCTTGCTGACTATAATTCAGGAGCAATAACGCCAAATAATAAAACCGTTTCCTTAACAAAAACCGTAGTATCTGAAAACCCTATTTTAATCAATAAAGTAATTGTTAATGGAGCACATACGATTGGTTATTTAATGTACAATGGTTTTTATGCAGATTACGACACTAAACTAAACGAGGCTTTCGCGACGTTAAAATCGCAAGGAGTTACTGATTTAGTACTTGATTTAAGATATAATGGAGGTGGATCAGTGCAAACTGCCGCTCGACTAGCTAGTATGATTACAGGACAATACACTGGAAAAGTTTTTGCAAAACAACAATGGAACCCTAAAATCAACAGCTATTTTGAATCTAACAATCCTGAAGCACTGAATAACAACTTCACAGATAAAATAGAAACAACTGCAATAAACAGCTTGAAATTGAGCAAAATTTATATTCTAACCACAAAAAGTACAGCTTCTGCAAGTGAACTTGTTATTAATGGTTTGAAGCCTTATATGACCGTAGTTCAAATAGGAGATGTTACGACAGGGAAAAATGTTGGGTCGATTACATTATATGACTCCCCTACTTTTGGTCAAGAAAACAGAAACCCAAATCACCGATATGCGATGCAACCTATAGTTTTAAAAATAGTAAATGCTGCAGGTTTTGGAGATTACTTCAATGGATTAACACCTGATTATTCTCTAAAAGAAAATTACGGAAACATGGATGTCCTTGGGAATTCTACAGAACCTTTGTTAAGTACTGCAATAGGTAAAATTACGGGAACAAGCAAAATGCTAAAACAAAGCCCTGAAAAAGAACTCAACTATTTTAAAGATGCTAAATCTTTGAATGGTTTGCAAAACCAAATGTATTTAGAAAAAGCTCCAGAAGGTATTTTGAAATCTTTAGACTAAATCATAATTAGTAAAACTAAAAAAGGCTTTCATCACTGAAAGCCTTTTTTAGTTTTATCTAAAGAACGTACTATTAAAACAATACGTTTACTCCTATTTTAAAATTCCTTCCTCTTGTGCTATATCCTACCGTTTCTACAAAATCTTCATTTAAGATATTGTTTACTGACGCAAAAACATTCATTCTGTTTTTAATAACATCATATTTAGCCATTGCATTAACTAACTGATAAGAATCTAGAAGAACAGCCGTTGTAGCATATGTTCCTCCATCAAAGAAAGCGTCTTTCCTTTTATCAACATACTGATAATTGACATTGAAGAAAGCACGGCTTGTTGCTTGATAATCCAAGGAAACATTCCCTTTATGTTTTGGAATTAATCTACTTAAAGGCTCTTCCACTTGGGTAAATGTATAATTCCCATTAACCTTTAGAGCATTCGAAAAAGAATAAGAAACCATAGTTTCGACTCCTCTCGCATTATTCCTCCCCTCTATATTGATATAGTTTGAAGCATAGGTATCAGGATTCGTATAAAATCCAAATGAATTTTCCTCTTCCCTGTAAAAAGCAACAGTATTAAAAGTCAGTTTTTTATCTAATAATGATACTTCAAATCCCGCCTCTACCGTAGAATTTTCCTCAGGAGTCAAATCTAGATTTCCATAAGGAGAATACAATTGATACAAACTTGGAGTAATATAGGCTGTGCTATACGACGCCAATACTTTCAACGGAACTTCAGTAAAAGAATAAGATGGATTCACATTAAATACAAAATGATTATCATAAACACTATGCATATTAAAACGTCCTCCAACATTCAGATTTAAACCAAAATCAGAATTATAGACTGCGGTCAAATAAGGATCAATAGTATTAAATTTTGCTTTCTCTGCAGCAATTGCGCCGTAAGGGGTTTCAGAACTCATTTCCTGAAATTGAAACTGACCTCCTACTACCACAAAAAAATGATTGCTAAATTCATATTTATTAAAAGCATCTACATTTACACTTTTGGATTTGTAATCGCTGATGTCTACCGAATTAGAATAACTGCTAAACGTATTATAATTTCTTTCGATAGTATTAAAACTTGAATTCATAACAAACTCTCCTTTTTCATACTTGTACTTCGGAGAGAAACCAAAACGAAACTGCTCTGAAGTCGATACATTTAAAGAGTTATCGGGATTATTTAAATTATCAAATGTTCCGTCAAAATCATTTTTCAACCTATCATAATTACCAAAAAAGTCAAATGAAAGCTTTTTTGTTGGTTTAAAACCTAGTTTAACCAATGCGTTTATTCTGGAAAAGCGATCTACTTCAAAATCTGCTGATTTAGGAACTGCAGCTTCAGAAAGCCCTGATGTCTCTGTACTGTTTAACGAAGCGTAATAATTAAATTTGTCCAAATTTCCGTTGACAGAAAGCCCTTGATTATAGTCTTCAGGACGATAATTAGTTCTATCTGCTGTAGTTTGTGTCCCGATATTCATATAGGCATTTCCGGCAAATGCTTTCTTTCCTGCCTTTTTTAAAGTGATATTAATTACTCCTGTTGCCGCCCCTGAACCATACAAAGTACTTGCTGCCCCTTTCATAATCTCTATACTCTCTACTTGTTCTGCAGGGATTAGACGTAAATCGTACTCTAAATTAATACCCGAAGCATCTGTTACAGGGATTCCATCAATTAGGATTAGAGTTTGGCGGTTGCGACCACCTCGAATGTAATAGCCCAAATTTTTACCAGCACTACTTTGGTTTCCGTTTATCTCTAAACCTGCTACAGTACTTAAAATAGAAGCGAGAGATTGCCCCGATTTTTTAGCCAATTCCTCGGCCGTAATTTTTACAATTACCTTTCCCGACTTTTCTTTTGCCAAAGCAAATTTAGAATCCGAAATAACAACTTCATTCAACTCATTAGGAGTAGAAATAGTTTCTTTTTGCTGCGCAAAGGCACAAGCACTCATCAGCACGCATAACGCACTAATACGAACGATTTTGTTGTTCATTTTAATAAAACATTTTTAATAACGGCTCTTACCGTTACATGACTAAAAATGGGAAGAAAGTATGAAATAACCCATACCCAAACCTTTTTTCCCGAAAGTTTGATACAAATTGTAATAGGCAGGTCTCCTGGCTTGCGTCTTGTTGTTTCCCTTCCCATTCGCCGCGGCAAACAGTGGTTTTGTAGATAACAACAAGCTTGATAGCTTACAGTTGCGGGTACAGCCCAGGTTTTAAACCTGATTCCCTTTTAATGCTATTTTGAAAAAACAAAAAAGCAACCTCAATACGGCTGCAAATATAGAAAAATTGAAAGATATTATAAAAAAACCTAATGGAATTAACCACAATAAACACGCTACGCATTTAAAAAAACGCATAACAAACTACTAAACAATAAATTACAACAATTACTTTTCCTTATCTTTCTTTTTAGAAAGCTTAACTATAAGCCACACAAAACCAACTACAAAATGCAATATGATAATCCCTGCAACAATATAGATGAAGGTATTTGAATTGTCTCTCATGATTTATTTTTAGATAAAATTACTCTATTATTATTGGAAAAAATGTATCAAATATCACACAAGCTTATTTTTATTAAAACAAAACAATACTTTTGTAAAAAAATTAGATTTATGAAATTCGTTAAAAACACACTGTTCCTCTTTCTGATTTCTTTGTTATTTATCCAATGTAAAAAAGAAACCCATCAGGAAACAAAATCAGGGTTAAAAAACGAAATCCAGTATGCTAAAGGATTTGAGATCTATAGATATAAGGGCTATTCAATAGTTAAAATCACCAAACCTTGGCCTGGAGCCAAAGAAAATTTCACCTACGTTTTACAAGAAAAAAATGGAATCATTCCAGATAGCATAAAGCAGTTTACCACGATTCAAATTCCTATAAAATCTATTGTCGTAACCTCAACCACGCACATACCTTCCCTGGAAATGTTAGGCGTCGAAAATACATTAGTTGGCTTTCCCAATACCGATTATATTTCGTCTGAAAAAACCCGAAAACGCATTGATGCAGGAATGGTGAGAGAAGTGGGAAAAAACGAAAATCTAAATACAGAAGTTTTAATTGACATGGAGCCAGAAGTGATTGTTGGCTTTGGGCTAAACAGCAGTAATCCTTCTTTAGATATTTTACAAAAAAGCGGTTTAAAAGTAATATTCAATGGCGATTGGACGGAACAGTCCCCTCTTGGAAAAGCAGAATGGATCAAATTTTTTGGCGCTTTATACGGACTGGATTCCAAAGCAAATTCAGTATTTAGTGAAATTGAAAAAGAATACAATAGCACTTTGGCTTTAGCCAAAAAAGCAACACAAAAACCTACCGTTCTTAGTGGTTCCATGTTCCAAGATCAATGGTATGTACCCCAAGGGGAAAGTTGGGCTGCCCTGTTTTTAAAAGATGCACAAGCAGATTATTTATGGAAAGACACAAAAGGTACTGGAAGTATTTCCTTGCCCTTTGAAGTCATTCTAGAAAAAGCACAGCAAGCAGAATTCTGGATTGCTCCTGGTGATTTTTCCTCTTTAAAACAAATGAGCGACAGCAATCCCCATTACAAGGAATTTGAGTCATTTAAAAATAAAAAAGTATATTCGTATGCCTTAAACAAGGGGGCAAAAGGAGGAATTCTATATTTTGAATGGTCCCCTACCCGCCCAGACTGGGTTTTAAAAGATTTGATAAAGATCTTTCATCCAGAATTAGTACCAAATCACGAACTGTTTTTCTTTCAGAAATTAGACTAAATTGAATCACACCAATCGAAATACCGTTCTATTCGCAATCCTAACCATTGGAATGGTTTGCCTATTTTTAATCAACCTCAGTTTAGGATCTGTTTCCATACCCCTAAAAGAAGTATTTAACAGTCTCATAGGAGGAACCCCAACCAAAGAAACCTGGCATTACATCATCGTTAATTATCGATTACCAAAGGCGATTGCAGCAATATTAGTGGGTATGGGTCTATCGATAAGTGGCTTATTGATGCAAACCTTATTTAGAAATCCGCTAGCGGGACCTTATGTTTTAGGACTGAGCTCAGGAGCCAGTTTAGGTGTTGCCACCGTAATTCTAGGAGCGGCGTTTTTACCACAATCCATTGCTTCTATAATGATGTCTTCTTACGGAATCGTATTGGCTTCAAGCCTAGGAAGTTTTTTGGTATTAATGGCTGTTTTGGCTGTATCCTATCGGTTGCGAGACACGATGGCGATCTTAATTGTAGGGCTGATGTTTGGGAGTTTGACAAGCGCTATTGTGGGAACATTGACTTATTTCAGTACCGCTGAGCAACTACAAAAATTCACCTTTTGGTCTTTGGGAAATTTAGGGAATCTATCCTGGACCTCCATTGGCATTTTATTCGTTTGTGTACTACTAGGACTTTTTCTAAGTCTTTTTAGTATTAAACCGTTAAATGCGCTGTTGCTTGGAGAAAATTACGCCCGTAGTTTAGGATTGAACTATAAAAAAACAAGACTTATTATCATTTTTGCAACGAGTGTTCTGGCGGGTAGCATTACTGCTTTTGCCGGCCCAATTGCTTTTATAGGACTGGCCGTTCCACATATTGCAAAGCTGGTATTTCAGACCAGTAATCACACTATTTTGTTTTGGAGTACTTTGCTTTTTGGAGCCAGTATTATGCTTATTTGCGATAGTATTTCACAAGTTCCCGGCGGAGATATCACACTGCCAATTAATGCTGTAACTTCTGTTTTTGGAGCGCCGATTGTTATTTGGTTATTGGTTCGAAAACGAAAAATGATTGGATGATTTTTTTAAAAAACTCTTATTCTTATAATGATTAGCACTAAAGACATACTTACTACATCAAATCTAAGCATTGGATACACATCTAAAGCAGAGACTACTATTATCGCCGAAAATCTTAACTTGAATTTGCAGGCGGGAAAACTAATTGCTTTAATTGGAGCAAATGGAATAGGGAAATCAACCTTGCTTCGAACAATAACTGGCATTCAGAAACCACTTTCGGGAACTATTTCTCTTAACGGTAAAAACATTCATGCAATAGATGCTTTAACCTTAGCGCAAAATCTAAGTGTAGTACTAACTGAAAAATTACCACCCAGCAATTTAACTGTTTTTGAGCTGATCGCTTTAGGAAGACAGCCTTACACCAACTGGATTGGAAAACTGACAGAAACTGATATTGCCAAAGTACGTGAAGCCATGGAACTGACACAAATTAGTCATTTAGCAACCAAAAAACATTACGAAATCAGTGATGGTCAATTGCAAAAAGTGCTGGTAGCTCGCGCTCTTGCACAAGATACACCGCTTATAATTTTAGATGAGCCTACTACCCATCTAGATCTATTACATAAGGTAGCACTGTTTAAACTATTAAAAAAACTCACTCAGGAAACAAATAAATGCATTCTCTTTTCAACCCATGATATCGATATGGCCATACAATTGAGTGATGAAATGATTATCATGACTCCCGAAACTGTTATTCAAGATGAGCCCTGTAATTTTATTTCCAAAGGAACTTTTAATACCCTATTCAAAGATGAACATATTTTTTTTGATGCACAAAAAGGAAAGTTCGTAATTGTATAATAATCTAAAACTAGCTGATAAAAAGAGAGAGACCGCGTGTAAAAAACTAGTTTTAAAATACAATCTTACTCAGTAAAATTGAACACTAGAAAGAATGTCAAATTCAGAAAAATGATGCATTCTAATTTACTCATCTTCTTAACAACAGCATTCTTTTGCGACTTTTGATGCGAGTAAACTACTTGAGTAGAATCTGTCTTTTAGCCTCGCCAATAACAAAAGCCACTGAATTAGCGATGTTAAAACTCCGAATCAAATTTGACATCGGAATTTTTAAATGATTTTCGAATTTACCCAAAACTTCTTCGCTTAGTCCTTTACTTTCTTTTCCAAAAACCAACCAATCTCCGTCTTGGTACTCTATATCCAAATAGGATTTTTCAGCATGCGAACTCATTAAGAAAACACGAGAAGCATCAGGAATTTGAGCAATCCATTCTTCTACGTTTTGATATTCAGTAACATCAAGATGAACCCAGTAATCCAATCCCGAACGTTTCAGGTTTTTATCATTGATTACAAATCCGAAAGGGTGAACTAAATGCAAGCGGCTTTCGGTGCCTACGCACAATCGGCCAATATTTCCGGTGTTATTCGGTATTTCGGGTTCAACTAAAACTATATTTAACATTTAAAAAGATTTAAGATTGTTGGTTAACGACACCTGATTTTTGATTGATACCTATGATTAGACTTCTTGATTTTCGTAATTGTTATTGACTATTGATTTTTGCTATTGAAAATTTTCAACTTCAATAACTTCTCCAGATTGCAAATTATCCAGGTGTACATTTCCTATTCGCACACGAACCAGTCTAAGGGTAGGAAAACCAACTGCAGCTGTCATTTTACGTATTTGACGAAACTTGCCTTCGTTGACAGTTATCGAAGCCCAGGAGGTAGGACCGTGGCGTTCGTCCCTTATTTTTTTTCCTCTAGCGCCAAAAGCAGGAACTTCAATGATTAAGGAAGCTTCACATTTTTTAGTGATGTACTTGGTTCCATTGAAACCTATCTCGACACCAGCCTTTAGTTTGTCAATAGCGTCCTGATGGATAATCCCGTCGACCTGCACATAATATTCTTTGTCTACTTTTTTAGATCGAATGATTTCACTCATCATCCCATCTGTTGTTAGCAACAATAACCCTTCCGAATCTTCGTCCAGACGTCCTATTGCCATCGTTCCTTTTGGAAAATCGTGCAACTCGCCTAGCAGTTTCTTTTTTCGTTTCAACTCATAGATAAACTGACTTAAATAACCGTAGGGTTTGTGAAGGATGAAATGCTGATGGGACATTGACTTAATTTGATTTTATAAAACGCAAAGATAGTCTTGTTTTTAAAATAAAAAAGCGACAACCGTAAGGATGCCGCTTTGAATGTTTTCACAACGGAATAATCCTTATTGTGAATTGCTTCAAAATTGTATTGCAATTATACAACAAAAGTTTCAAAGTTCTATTGAGGTTTCCCGTAAGGATGTTAATTTTCTTATATTTATATTTCGAAACTCATTCAGATAACAGCAAAAATCAGCATAAAAATATAGAAAATGAAAAAAATATTAGGATTAGATTTGGGTACAAATAGTATTGGGTGGGCATTAACAAATAATGATTTTGATAATAAACTTGGGAATATTGAAGGATTAGGAAGCAGAATAATCCCAATGAGCCAAGATGTACTTGGTAAGTTTGACAGTGGTGTTTCTATTTCCCAAACTGCCGAAAGAACAAAGTACAGAGGAACTCGAAGATTAGTACAACGTTTTTTATTAAGAAGAGAACGACTTCATAGAGTTTTAAACATCCTTAATTTTCTACCTAAACATTATTCCGAAGCAATTGATTTTAATAAAAAACTTGGACAATTTAAACCTGAAACAGAAGTGAAATTATCATTTTATAAAAATGAAGATGGTAAAAACCAATTTCTATTTCTGGAAAGCCACCAAGAAATGCTTGCTGAATTCAAATTAAAAAATCCTGATTTAAAACAAGTCCCTTATGATTGGACTATTTATTATTTGAGAAAAAAAGCTTTAACTAAAAAAATATCAAAAGAAGAGTTGGCGTGGATATTACTAAATTTTAATCAAAAAAGAGGGTATTATCAATTACGAGGGGAAGAACAAGAAATAAAAAAAAACAAACTAGAAGAGTTCCATACCCTGATGGTAGTTGATGTAATTGAAAGAGAAAAAGGTAAATCTGGGATTTGGTATAATGTAATTCTTGAAAACGGATGGGTCTACAAACGTGAAAGCAAAATCACATTATTTGATTGGGTTGGTAAACAAAAAGAGTTTATTGTAACCACTGAATTAAATGATGACGGAACTATAAAACTAAATAAAGACAACGAAGAAAAAAGAAGTTTTAGATCGCCAAAGGAAGACGATTGGGGATTAATAAAGATTAGAACAGAACAAACTATTAACCAGAGTGGCAAAACTGTAGGTTCTTTTATTTATGACACATTACTTAGAAATCCTAATCAAAAAATAAAAGGTGAGCTAGTTAGAACAGTCGAAAGAAAATTTTACAAAGATGAAATATCAAAAATTTTAAAAACACAGATAACGTTTCATTCCCCTATTTTAACTGATCAAAATCTTTATGAAAAATGTATAAATGAGTTATATAGAAATAATGAAGCTCATAAAAACAATATTAAAGAAAGAGGTTTTGACTACTTATTTTTGGATGACATTATTTTTTATCAACGGCCGCTTAAAAGTAAAACTTCATTAATTAGTGATTGTAATTTAGAATTTAGACCGATTAAAGATAAAAAGGGAGTTTTAGTAAAAGATGTAAATGGAAAGCAAATTGTAAAACCTGTAAAATGTATTGCAAAATCAAATCCTATTTTCCAGGAATTTAGATTGTTACAATTTGTAAAAAATCTAAAAATTTATAAAAAAGGAATTACAGAAGATATTGATGTAACTAATGAATATTTAAAAACGGAAGAAGATATAGTAGAGCTTTTCAATTGGTTGAATGATAAAGCAGAAATAAGTCAGAAGCAATTTTTAGCATATCCGAAATTTAAATTAAAAGAAGACAAATACCGATGGAATTTTGTAGAAGATAAAAGTTATCCGTGTAACGAAACAAGAAATCAATTTTTGAATGCTATTGCAAAAACCGACATAGATAAATCTTTTTTTAATC
The DNA here is from genome assembly GCF_041431385.1 of Flavobacterium sp. Arc2. Taxonomy (NCBI): domain Bacteria; kingdom Pseudomonadati; phylum Bacteroidota; class Flavobacteriia; order Flavobacteriales; family Flavobacteriaceae; genus Flavobacterium; species Flavobacterium sp. Arc2. The sequence goes on from NZ_JASMRH010000001.1 coordinate 44,835, forward strand.
TCAAAAATACTCAGGATTTATGGCATATTTTATATTCAGTAACTGATAAAATTGAATTATATTCCTTCGATGAAAATACTGGAATTCATTCTGGTGCAATTAGCACATTTGCAAGAAAACATAATTTACCAGATGAATTCATTGGAAATTTTTCAAAAATAAAACCATATAAAAAAGACTATGGTTCCTATTCTGAAAAAGCAATAAAGAAATTATTGCCATTAATGCGTTTTGGAAATTATTGGAACGAAAAAAATATTGACACAAAAACGTTAGCAAGAATAGACAAAATGCAAACAGGAGAATTTGATGAAAACATTAGAACTCGTGTACGTGAAAAGGCTATTGACTTACATGATATTTTAGATTTCAAAGGATTGCCTTTATGGCTAGCTTCTTATATTATCTATGACAGGCACAGTGAAGCGAGTGACATTTCTAAATGGAAAACGCCCGCTGATATTGATCAATTTCTAAAGTATGATTTTAAACAACATTCGCTGAGAAACCCAATTGTGGAGCAGGTTATCACAGAAACTTTACGCGTTGTGAAAGATATTTGGCAACATTATGGAGAAGGAAAAGAAAACTTCTTTGACGAAATTCATATTGAATTGGGTCGTGAGATGAAAAATCCAGCCGCAAAGAGAAAACAAATGACAAATCAGATTTCTCTAAATGAAAATACAAACCTGAGAATAAAAGCCATTTTGACTGAGTTGAAAAATGATGGAGCTAATGATGTCCGTCCGTATTCACCAAGTCAACAAGAGATTCTAAAAATTTACGAAGAAGGAGTTTATAGTAATGAAAACAGAAAAGAAAAATTAGAAGAAGTTGACAAAATTAGAAAAAATGCAAAACCCACCACTTCTGAAATCATAAAATACAAACTGTGGTTGGAACAAGGTTATATTTCTCCATATACAGGGAAATTAATACCATTAAGTGACTTATTTACAATAAAGTATCAAATCGAACACATCATTCCGCAATCAAGATTGTTTGATGATTCATTATCAAATAAGGTTATTTGTGAATCAGAAGTCAATGAACTTAAAAGCAACATGACAGCTGTAGAATTCATACTAAAAAACGAAGATAGAATTGTAACCTTAACAGGAGGAAAAACCGTCAAAATATTCACTAAAGAAGCGTACAACCAACATATAACCAGCTATTACAGCAAAAATAAAAACAAGCAAAAACGATTATTGAGTGAGGAAATTCCAGAAAAATTTATCGAAAGACAATTAAATGATACTAAATATATAAGTAAAATCGTAAAGAATCTTTTAAGCAAAATAGTTCGAGAAGACGATGAGCAAGAAGTAACTTCAAAACATGTTATTCCCCTAAATGGGTCAATTACTTCCAAAATGAAACAAGACTGGGGTTTGAATGATGTTTGGAACACTATAGTCACACCTCGTTTTGAACGTTTGAATGCAATTACTAATTCCACTGATTTTGGTAAATTAGAGCTTAAAAGAGATGCATATGGGAATGGTGGTAAACAAGTCTTTCAAACCACAGTACCGGATGAAATTGCAAAAGGCTTTTCTAAAAAAAGAATAGACCATCGCCATCATGCTTTGGATGCATTGGTAATTGCCTGTGTGACCAAAGACCACGTCAATTATTTAAATTCTATCAATACGGAAAGAACAAATTATTCGTTAGTTTCTAAATTAAGGAAAATAGATGAAATTAAAATTAATGGAAAAACACAAAATGTTGCTAAAGAATTCCACAAACCATGGGAGCATTTTACAAAAAATGCAGAAGATGAATTGAATCAAACTATTATTAGTTTCAAGCAGAACACAAGAGTTATCAATAAAACGGTAAACAAATACGAAGTGTGGAAAGAAAAGGATGGTGTAATGACCAAAATTACAACTAAACAGGAAAAAGGAGATAACTGGGCAATTAGAAAACCAATGCATGCTGAAACTGTGAGTGGAAAAGTAAGCTTAAAGCGCATTAAACAAAGCCATATTACTATTGCAAATGCAATTGAGCAAATAGAATTAATTGTCGACAAGGAAGCTAAAAAACAACTGCAAGCAAAAATCAAGCTATATCCAAACAATAATGATGGTTTAAAAAAACACCTCAAAGCTTTTCCTATAATGATTAATGGAAAAGCTATTGACAAAGTGCAGATTTATGAAACCATTCAAGCTACTGCGACTCGTAAAACACTTGACATTACTTTTGATAAAAACAAAATTGAGAAAATAACTGATACTGGTATTCAAAAAATCCTATTAAAGCATCTTCAACAAGAAATGTATCAAAATGTAGTTGACGAAAACGGAAAAAAATTCCCAACTCACGAAGTTGCTTTTTCTGAAAATGGTTTAGATGAATTAAATAAAAATATTACAGCATTAAATAATGGTAAAAAACATCAACCAATAAAAAAAGTTCGTGTTTTTGAGGAAAGTAATAAATTCCCTTTAGGAGAAACTGGAAATAAAGCGAATAAATTTGTTGAAACAGCTAAAGGAACAAACTTATATTTTGCTATTTACAAAGATGATTTACATAATAAAAAATTCATTACCATCCCTTTAAATATTGTTATTGAGAATCTAAAAGATGGATTGTCGCCAGTCCCAGATAAATATTTAGATGAGAAAACCAAAACACAGTACCAATTAACTCAATTTCTATCTCCTAATGACCTAGTATATATCCCAACAGACGATGAAATAGAGAATTCAAATCTAATAGATTTAAACAGCTTCAACAAAGACCAAGTACATCGTTTATATAATGTTAATGATTTTTCAGGTTATACTATTTATTTTACTCCAAATCAATTTGCGAAAAACATAGCTCCAAAAGAGTTAGATACAAGTTTTGATTCTAAACTATCTAAATCATTAGAAGGAATGACAATAAAAGAAAAATTTTGGAAGCTAGAAGTTGATAGACTTGGAAAAATTAAGAGAATAATTCGATAATAAACTATTATTCCAAAATTCGTTAGGATTAGCCTTTAACTATTCATTTGAAATCAATACAAAATCAATAGGAATGGGTTTTAACCCATTCAATAATATTAAATAGTCCAAATCGGCTTTAGCCAAAACAGTAAAAAAAATGATAAAACGAACCCTTTTCTTTGGTAATCCAGCTTATTTGAGCACTAAAAACGAGCAAATTGTCATTTCTTATCCTGACAAGGAGCAAGAAACTAAAACTGTGGCTATTGAAGATATTGGGGTTGTCGTATTAGAAAACCAACAAATCACTATTACCAATGGTTTGCTCGAAAAACTGACCAATAACAATGTGGCATTAATCAACTGTGACCAACAGCATTTACCTATTGGTTTATTAATGCCCTTGAACGGTCATACGGAACAAAGCGAACGGTTCAAGAATCAAATTAATGCTTCTGTCCCACTCAAAAAGAATTTGTGGCAGCAAACCATTAGTTCTAAAATTAGGAACCAAGCGGGACTACTAAAAGAAAAAGGAATCCCCTGCCGAAAAATGGAAATTTGGGCACAAGAAGTAACATCTGGAGATGCACTCAATCACGAATCGAGAGCGGCGGTTTATTATTGGCAAAAACTTATCACAGTGGAGAATTTTACTAGAAGCCAAAAAGGAATTCCACCCAATAATCTATTAAACTATGGCTACGCTATTTTGCGAGCCATTACCGCCAGAGCTATAGTCAGTTCAGGGATGTTGCCTACGTTAGGGATCTTCCATCGCAACAAATACAATGCGTATTGTCTTGCCGACGATATAATGGAACCCTATCGTCCCTATGTAGATTTAATTGTGTGTCATATTATGGAAACCGAAGATTCGTATGGAGAATTGACCATTGCTATTAAAAAACAATTGTTAAACATTGCCACAATAGATGTGTTCATAGACGGTAAAAACAGTCCACTAATGGTGGCAATGAGCCGTACAAGCAATTCCTTACACGAATGTTTTGAGGGAACAGCAAGGAAAATTTTATACCCTATCTATGTATGACGAACATTACACCCGATTAAATCAATATAGAAGTTTGTGGATACTCGTATTTTTTGACCTGCCTACTGAAACGCGGAAAGAGCGTAAAATTGCCAGTGGATTTCGCAAGAAATTATTGGACGATGGTTTTTCTATGTTTCAATTTTCCATCTATATGCGTTTTTGTGCTAGTAGAGAAAATGCAGAAGTACACACCAAACGAATTAGGAATAATTTGCCCGAACACGGCAAAATTGGCGTGATGCAAATAACCGATAAACAATTTGGGATGATGGAACTTTTTTACGGAAAAAAACCAGTTGAAACGGATAAACCTTCGCAACAATCGGAGCTATTTTAGAAATATAGGATTCTAAAACCGACTAACTACTTGAATAACAACATGTAGGTAGCTCTTTTTTTCGATTTCAAAACAAACTCGTAACTACCAACATATCAAACGATTATATCGCGGTATGTTGGGAATTATAAGTAAAAATACAATTTTGAAAGCAATTCACAACTATTAACACAGTATGGCTATGGCAAATATAGTTGGGAATTATAAGTAAAAATACAATTTTGAAAGCAATTCACAACAGATAGTTTATAATATGTATTTAGAAAAAGTTGGGAATTATAAGTAAAAATACAATTTTGAAAGCAATTCACAACACTTGTTGTCAATGTTGGTGAGAGTGGGAGTTGGGAATTATAAGTAAAAATACAATTTTGAAAGCAATTCACAACAAAGATAGAAGCGTCTTAGCTTCCTTCTCGGTTGGGAATTATAAGTAAAAATACAATTTTGAAAGCAATTCACAACGAAAAATCGTTGCAACAAAATCGGAAGGTCGATTTTCCGTTGTGAATTGGATGTTTAAAGCTGAGCAGCTAAACGCAACTGAATTGACCCTCCTCTCTTTAATAGGTACTAATTATTCAAAATATAATTTTTGAAAGAAATCACCAATCGTTGACTTAAATAAATGTAACATTTTAGGGTAACCTATTAATTCAGTTCAAATGATATTGGACGCAAAGATAGCATTGTTTTATTAGCATATAAATTTCAATGACCTACATTTTAGCAATCTAAAAGCTATGCTAAATGATTTTCTTTCTTCCTCAAAAAGCTGTAATATTATAATTCTGAAAAAACAATCACTTAAATTTTACATCATGGAAAATAAAGATTCAAATTCAAATAAAGACCTCGATAAACAAAACACAAATGAAGGTTTTAGCGAAAAACAGATCGCTGATACAGACAAAAATCAAGATTCTATGCTTACTAACGAAATAGAAATTGATGCCGAAGGAAATAAAGTCATTGTACAACGAGCCCGAAATGTTGATGGATCAATTGCTCACATCCCTGATGAAGAACGTACATGGAATGAAAACGAAAGCTTAAGCAGAGGAGTTACTACTGAGGAAGAAGAGATGAAAACAGTCGAAAATGAAGACCTCAACTCAGACATCACTGCAAATCGTTATCCGAACTCGAATCCCGATAATCACAAAGATCGAGGAAATATAAAATTAGATGATGAATAATGCCTATTCAATGATTTAAGAAGCCAATAAGAACAATCGTTTTTATTGGCTTTTTTTATTTTATGATTAATAAATTTAGCACTAAGATGTAATATTGTTTACTTTTACGAGTACATCAATCAATCTTTCTATGTCAAACATGGTCACTTTTTTATTCTTATTTATTATTGCTCTTGCGATTGGTATTTTCATTGGAAAGCTTATTTTCTCCGCCCGTTTTCAATCTGAAAAAATAAGCCTGGAAGAAAAACTGATTGCCTTTTCTTCTCAATTTAATCAAGTAAAAGAGCAACTTTTGAATGATAAGTCTGCTTTTGAAAAACAAATAGAAAATAGTACTTACGAGAAGGAAGTTATTCGTAACGAAAAAGACAGTCTGGCAATCCAACTTTCTAAAAAAGAAGTTGATTTTGAGAACCTATGGGAACGTAACAAAGAGCAAAAAGACGAAGTAGAAAAACTACAGCAGAAATTCACCAAGGAATTTGAGAATCTCGCTAATAAAATATTAGAAGAAAAATCCAATAAATTCACAGAGCAGAATAAGGAAAATATGAAAAACATCCTGTCTCCTCTGCAAGACAAGATCCAATTATTCGAAAAAAAAGTCGAAGATACCCACAAAGAAAGTATCGATTATCATGCGGCTTTGCGCCAACAAATTTTAGGCTTGCGCGAAATGAATATCCAGATGAGCAAGGAAACCATCAACCTGACCAAAGCATTAAAAGGAGATAGTAAAATGCAGGGAAATTGGGGAGAACTGGTGCTGGAACGAGTATTGGAAAAATCAGGTTTAGAAAAAGGACGGGAATATGAAGTGCAACAAAGCTTTACTACTGCCGAAGGAAACCGTGTTTTTCCAGATGTGGTGATTAACCTTCCGGACGGTAAAAAAATGATTGTCGATTCAAAAGTATCCTTGACCGCATATGAAAAATACATCAATGAGGAAGACGACGATTTAAAAAGTGGCTATTTAAAAGAGCATGTTAATTCGATAAAACGTCATGTAGAGCAATTAGGAAATAAAAATTATCAGGATTTATACCAGATAGAAAGCCCTGATTTTGTTTTGCTTTTTATCCCTATTGAACCCGCATTTGCGATGGCACTAAATGAGGACACTGCTTTATACAACAAGGCATTTGAAAAGAATATTGTAATTGTTACTCCTGCTACCCTACTGGCTACATTAAGAACGATTGACAGTATGTGGGCAAACCAAAAGCAACAGGAAAATGCCTTTGAAATAGCCAGACAAGCTGGCGCATTATATGACAAATTCGAGGGCTTTGTCGCTGATCTAATAAAAATTGGAAAGAAAATCGACGAAAGTAAAATAGAATATAGCAGTGCCATGAATAAACTAGTGGAAGGAAAAGGAAATCTTATTACTAGTGTTGAAAAGCTAAAAAAAATGGGGGCAAAAGCTAAAAAATCACTTCCTGAAAACATTTTATCAAGAGCTGAAAAGGAGGAAAACCAACTATTAAACTAAAACAAAATGAAGAAATTTTTAGGAATTCTTGCGGCAGTACTAGTACTATCTGTAATTAGCTATTTTACGTTTGTCTATTATGCTACTTATAGCGAAGGCATACGATCTGGCCAACTCATAAAGTTTAGCCATAAAGGAGTCGCTTTTAAAACCTGGGAAGGAGAAATAAGCCAAGGCATCTCAGGCTCACAAATTTTTGCTTTTTCTGTATTAGATAAAGACAAGGAAGTGATTAGTAACTTAAAAGAGATGGAAGGACAGTATGTAAAATTGTCTTATATAGAACGCTACAAAACATTCCCTTGGTGGGGTGACTCTAAATATTTTGTCATAGGCGTAAAAGAAGATGAATCCCCATTTAAATCAAAATAAAGATGAATAACACTTACAAGACAGTTGCCTCATCAAACATTACCATTTCAGAATTAATGTTGCCGTCTCATACTAACTTTAGCGGTAAAATCCATGGTGGTTATATTCTTTCTCTACTCGATCAGATTGCTTTTGCCTGTGCATCAAAATTTTCTGGAAATTATTGCGTCACAGCCTCTGTGGATACCGTGGATTTCTTAAGACCTATCGAAGTGGGAGAACTAGTAACTATGAAAGCTAGCGTCAATTATGTAGGCAAGAGTTCTATGATTGTAGGCATTCGAGTAGAATCTGAAAATATTCAAACAGGTGCGATAAAACATTGCAATTCCTCTTACTTTACCATGGTTTCAAAAGACAAAGAGGGTAAAAATGAACGAGTCCCCGGTCTAATTCTTTCTAATTTAGAAGAAGTACGTCGTTTCTTTAATTGCTTAAAACAAATTTCCTTGAAAAAAGAAAAAGACCGTCATGAGGAAGTTTTTGATTACACCTCAATAGAAACCTTAGCCAGTTTAGAAAAGTATAACGTATTAGTCGAGTTAGGCTAATTCTACCGTTTACTCCCACTATTAATATATAAAATCATTCAAAATCCATAAAGAGACCTGAAAATCAATTTTTTAGGTCTCTTTTGCTATGATAGCAACTGAATTTTACTGCTTATTTGAAATAAAAATCGTAACTTTAAGTAGTATCATTCAGACTCTACAATGAAGAAAACTCTACTCTTATTTTTACTATTAACTGCATTTATCATTGATGCTCAGGAAAAAATGACTTCCACAAAGGGAATCATTATTTTTGAAGCGTCAGTGCCCTTTTTTGAGCCAGTAAAAGCTATAAATAAGGACGTAAATCTTATTTTAAATACTAAGAGAGGAAGTATATCATTTGTAGTCTATATCGATCATTTTTCGTTTGAAAGAAATTTAATGCAGGAGCATTTTAATGAAAATTATATGGAAAGTAAAAGGTACCCAAAAGCGACCTTTAAAGGTTTAATTGAAAAGTTTGATTTAAAAAACATTGGGTCTAATGCAAAAGAATATTACATTAAAGGAAAAATAACCATGCACGGAAAATCAAAAAATATCCGTGTCTCTGCGAAAATTAAAAAAGTAGCGGCCGGGATAGAATTAATCTCTAATTTCACCTTAAACTCTGATGATTATAATATCGAAATCCCTTACGTTATTAGAAGCAAAATATCTAAAAAAGTAAATGTTAGAGTTAAAACCATTTTATAATAGGATTGCTTGGTTATAACGGCCCATTTCAGTTCAACATTTTATAAAATAAACCAATCTGAGATGTAAGTCAATAGTTTTAGTTTTGCCTTTTAAAAGTTTACTCAGCCTGCGACTTGTCTTCATCCTGATAGAATAAATGCCTCTTAACATTTTAGTCAGTTGTGTACTGACTTCTATAAACTAAAATTAAATTCATTAGGCACTTCTTTTGAATTACTCTCCTAACTTATAAAGTCTATTTAGATAAGCAAATTTTCAACGTTTCATCTAAATTAGTATGTTTAAAATTAAATCCTAGTTCCTGCACTTTATCGGACGACACTCGCCTCCCTGTCAACAATAATTTAGACATTTCCCCTAATACCATCTTAATTAAAAAACCTGGAACATTAGGAAGCCAGATTTTGTACCCATAAACCTTCGCCAATGTTTTAGAAAAGATTGTATTCGTTGTATTATCATTTATCGCAACATTATAAGGCCCTTTCATATCTTGATTCTTAATTGCTTCAAGATATACTGCACACAAATCCTCAACATGAATCCATGGCATATATTGTTTTCCCGAACCTAATGCCGAACCGAGTCTCCATTTAAAAATAGGAGCCAATTTATTCAGTATACCATCGTTTTCGCCTAACACTAAGCCAGTACGGATTTTCACTGTGCGTATACCTAATTTTTCAAACTGATCTGCAGCCTCCTCCCACTTTTGACATGTAAGTCCCAGGAAATCATCACCTGCAGCAGTATTTTCTGTGCAAATTTCGTCCCCGTTCACTGCTCCATAAATACCAATTGCCGATGCAGAAACAAAGGCATCCAACTTTTTATCGTTTTTCTTTAAAACAGAATAAATTAGCTGTGCCGATTGTTGCCGACTGTTAACAATTTCTTCTTTTCGCTTACTTGTCCACGGCTTTTCAGCAATATTTGCTCCTGCCAAATGAATTATATAATCTGCATTCAATATTGCTTCCTTTTCTATGGTCTGTTTTTGTATATCCCAAGTATAGTAAAAAATACTTGCTGTATTTTCTCTTTTACTTCTACTAAGTATAGAAACGGTATATCCGCTATTTATCAACAGCTTTGTGAGTTCCGTCCCAACAAAACCAGTACCTCCTGTGAGTAATACATTCTTTTTCATAACAGTATATTTAATCGTTCAATTCATTAAAATCAAAGATACAATAAAATTTTGTTTAACTTTATGATTGTTTTGTTAAACATTCCTTACCTTTATACTCTAATTTTTTAATTAATTGAAAATGGCTACTAAGAAAACTGCAATAACAAAAGAGAAAATAGTTTCTATGTATATGGACTATATTTTAGAAAATGGCGAAAAACCCAAATCAGTGTATCTTTTCGCAAAATCAAACGGCTTTACAGAAACAGACTTTTATGCCTTTTTTGGAACTATGGAAAGCATAGAGAAAGAAATTTTCAAAACTTTTCTGGAAATGACAATCGAATTACTCCATAAAGATAAAGCCTACGTTGACTATGATATGAAAACAAAGATGCTAAGTTTCTACTTTACATTCTTTGAATTACTTTCTGCAAATAGAAGTTATGTTACCATGACTTTAAAGGAGCACGATAACCAGCTAAAAAATCTAATGCAACTTTCAAGTCTGAGAACTGCCTTCAAGAAATATGTAGGCGAAATTATAACAGACGAGTATCGTATTAAGCAAGAAAAATTTCAAGACTTCCAGAAAAAAGCAATTCAGGAAAGTGCTTGGATCCAATTATTGTTAACGTTGAAATTCTGGCTAGATGATGATTCTCCATCATTTGAGAAAACAGACATCTACATTGAAAAATCAGTGAAACTGAGTTTTGAACTGATGAACATCGCACCAATAGATAGTTTAATTGACTTTGGGAAATTTATTCTTAAAGAAAAAATACAAAACAAATAATGAAAACGATAGATTATATACCAACGTCAAAAATTGAAAGAGCCACAAAACTTGTACAAACAGGGGCAAAAGTAGGCGTCAATTACCTTAAATATTACGGAGAAAAAATCGTTAACTCTGATCTTACTCGGGATAAGCTAAATGAAAACAATGCCGAAGACATTTACGACGGCTTAAAAAGCTTAAAAGGGAGCGCCTTGAAAGTTGCTCAAATGTTAAGTATGGATAAAAGTTTTTTGCCACAGGCTTATGTAGAAAAATTCTCTTTGTCTCAATTTTCAGTACCACCACTTTCGGCTCCGTTAGTATTAAAGACTTTCAAAAATAATTTAGGAAAAACTCCTTATGAAATCTTTGATGAGTTTAACGCTAATTCTGTAAATGCAGCCAGTATTGGTCAAGTCCATTCGGCAGTGAAAGACAATAAAAAACTAGCGGTAAAAATTCAATATCCTGGCGTTGCCAATAGCATCTCCTCTGATTTAGCATTGGTAAAACCAATTGCCATCAGAATGTTTAACCTACAAGGAAAAGATTCTGACAAGTACTTTAAAGAAGTCGAAGATAAACTAATTGAAGAAACCAACTATTTATTGGAACTAAAACAAAGCCAAGAGGTTGTTGATGCCTGCAAGAAAATAGACAATCTTGTCTTTCCAGAGTATTATCCTGAATATTCTTCTGAGAAGATTATCACTATGGATTGGATGACTGGAGTTCACCTTTCTGAGTTTAAAAATTCAGATCCTATAATCGCCAATAAAATTGGACAAGCTTTATGGGATTTCTACATGTACCAAATTCATGTTCTAAAAAAAGTACATGCTGACCCACATCCAGGTAATTTCTTGGTGAATGATAAAAATGAATTGATAGCGATTGATTTTGGATGTATGAAAACCATCCCAAATGAGTTTTACGTTCCCTATTTTGAATTAATCGATCCGAAAGTAATCGATAACAAAAAGATTTTTAGCGAAAAATTATTTGAACTAGAAATCCTTAGAACTGATGATTCTAAAGAAGAAGTAGATTATTTCACAGCTATGTTTTACGACTTACTATCGTTGTTTACTAAACCGTTCCAGGAAGAAACTTTCGATTTCTCAGACGCAGTGTTTTTTGAAAGTATAGCTAAATTAGGTGAACGATTTGCCAGTGACACCAACCTTAGAAAAATGAATGGAAATCGTGGTTCGAAGCATTTTATATACATGAACAGAACGTTTTTTGGTCTTTATAATTTAATGTTTGATTTAAAAGCCAAAATTACAGTGACCGAATATCTAAAATACTAACAATGACAGAACATCATTTATCTGATATAGAAAAAGACCGAGTAATTGAAATGGCTTGGGAAGACAGAACCACATTTGATGCTATTTTACTTCAATTTGGATTAAAAGAGCAGGAAGTTATTGATTTAATGCGCATAGAATTGAAACCCACAAGTTTCATAATGTGGCGCAAAAGGGTTCAAGGGCGCAAAACAAAACATGAAAAACTTCGTGATTTTAAAGAAGGTCGCTTTAAATGCAGTAGACAAAGACAAATTAACAACAATAAAATATCCAAAAGATAAACACCATTCAAATGAAAAACATCGTAATTGTAGGCGGTAGTAAAGGTATTGGAAATGCCATTTTACTAGAGCAATTAGAAAACAACCTTGTACACAACATCAGTAGAAATGAGCCAGACGTTTCACACCCTAATCTAACTCATTATTCTATAGACGTTTTAAAGGATGAACTTCCTTCTATAGAAAATATTGACAGCTTGATTTACTGCCCAGGTTCTATTAATTTAAAACCAATAGGCAGCTTAAGCATCGATGATTTTAGGAATGATTTTGAGATAAACGTCATAGGAGCAGTAAAAACGATTCAAAAATATTTACCTGTTCTAAAAAAAGGGACTAACCCATCAATTCTATTGTTTAGCACAGTGGCGGTAAAACTAGGAATGCCTTTTCATGCCAGTATTGCTACTGCAAAAGGAGGAGTGGAAGGATTAGTAAAATCATTAGGAGCAGAATTGGCATCGGTAGTACGCATCAATGCTATTGCTCCCACGATTACTGAAACCTCACTATCGGCAGGAATTTTAAGAAATGATCGAATGAAAGAAAACATGGTGGAACGCCACCCAATGAAAAATTATTTAAAACCAGCGGAAGTAGCCGAAATGGCCAATTTTATTATTTCAGAAAAGGCCAAATCAATTTCAGGCCAAATTTTTGAAATGGATTACGGCATTGTTACCTTTAAAATGTAATTAAAATCAAGTACTAATAAGACCAGAATATGATAGTTAAAGAAATCAAAAGTTACGAAAAAGTAGAGCGTTATGATACTGAAATCACTGATGCAATTGCTGAAAATTATAAATCGATAATCGATAATTTAGGGGAAGATGTGAATCGGGAAGGAATTGTGAGTACACCGGTTAGAGCAGCTAAAGCAATGCAATACTTAACGCATGGTTATGGCCTGGACCCACTAGAAATTTTAAAGTCGGCACTATTTACAGAGGATCACAGACAGATGATTGTTGTAAAAGATATAGAAGTGTATTCCATGTGTGAACATCATATGTTGCCATTCTTTGGAAAAGCGCATGTTGCTTATATTCCAAATGGTAAGATCGTAGGGCTGAGTAAGATTCCTCGAATTGTCGATGCTTTTGCGAGAAGAATGCAAGTACAAGAAAGATTAACCGATCAAATAAAAGATTGTATTCAAGAAGCTCTAAATCCGCTTGGAGTAGCTGTTGTTATTGAAGCGCAACATATGTGCATGCAAATGCGAGGCATTCAAAAACAAAACTCAGTAACTACCACCTCCTCTTTTACAGGTGCTTTTGAAAAAGACAAAACCAGAAAAGAATTTATTAGTCTAATTTCCAATAAATTTAGCTAAATTTAATTCTTAAAATAAAATCTATGAAAATTCTCTTAACAGGCGCAACAGGTTACATCGGGAAACGACTATTACCAATTTTGGTAGGACAAGGACACGAAATAATCTGTTGTGTTAGAGATAAAAATAGATTTTATACGCCAAAAGAATTTGAAAAGAATATTGAAGTAATCGAAGTCGATTTTCTTAAGGAAGAAACGCTATCAGCAATACCATTAGATATTGATGCCGCTTATTACCTCATCCATTCTATGTCTAGCTCATCAGACAATTATGATGACTTAGAAAGTACTTCGGCTAAAAATTTTCTGCAACGAATCAATCAAACAAATGCACAACAAGTCATTTACCTCACCGGAATTGTCAATGACAAATCACTTTCGAAACATTTGTCTTCCAGAAAAAATGTAGAGGATATTTTAAGCTCGGGAACTTATGCAATGACTGCACTCAGAGCAGGAATTATCGTGGGTTCTGGTAGTGCTTCATTTGAGATTATTAGGGATTTGGTGAACAAGCTTCCTCTGATGATTACTCCAAAATGGCTGAACACAAAATGCCAACCCATAGCAATTGCTGATGTACTAGACTTTCTTTCGAAATCATTACTAAACCCAGTTACTTATAATCAAAATTTTGACATTGGCGGACCCGATATTCTTACTTATAAGGAAATGTTGTTGGGTTTTGCCAAAGCAAAAAAACTAAAACGATGGATTTTTACTGTTCCTGTAATGACACCTAAGTTATCTTCTTATTGGTTGTATTTTGTAACCTCTACTTCTTATAAACTAGCATCTGCTTTAGTAAGCAGTATGAAAGTTGAAGTCATTTGTAGAGATCATCGCATCAATGAATTATTGCAGCTAAAACCCATGACGTACGAACAGGCTTTGTCTAGAGCATTAATAAAAGTAGATGAAGATAAAGTAGCGTCTAGCTGGAAAGACTCTCTAGTTAGCGGTCGATTTAATACCAATATGTCTGATTACCTAAAAATTCCAGAAAAAGATTGCTTCATTGATAAAAGAAAAATGAAAATCGTAGACAGAGAATATACCGTAAATAAAATCTGGTCCATTGGTGGAGATACGGGCTGGTATTATGGAGATTGGTTATGGGAATTACGTGGTTTTATAGACAAACTATATGGTGGTGTTGGTTCCCGCAGAGGACGAACGAATAAAAGAGAAATTCATGCAGGTGACGCCTTAGATTTTTGGCGCGTACTTTATGCCAACAGAGAAGAAGGGAAATTAGTTTTGTTTGCCGAAATGAAATTACCCGGAGAGGCTTGGCTGGAGTTTAAAATCATCGATAACACCTTAATTCAGACAGCAACTTTTAAACCGAAAGGATTTTGGGGTAAATTATACTGGTATTCTGTTTTTCCGTTTCATGGGTTTATATTTAATGGAATGCTGAATAAATTGATCAAATAGATTTTAACATCTAAGTTAAATAAGTTTTTTTTAAACTGAAACTGTTTTAAAGGAATGCTGAATAAATTGACTAAGAAGATTTGCAACAAAAAAAATCATTTCAGTATCCCCGCTTTATAAGTTGCAATCGCTCGGTCTCTAGCCATAGCATGTTCTACCATAGGTTCACCATATCCTAATTCAAACTCTTTTATCCATTTACGGATATAAATTCCTTTTTCATCAAATTTTTTCAATTGAATCTCGGGATTAAAAACCCTAAAATAGGGCGCCGAATCACAACCAGTTCCTGCAGCCCATTGCCAGTTCCCTACATTTGCTGATAAATCATAATCCAATAGTTTTTCGGCAAAATAAGCTTCTCCCCATTGCCATTGTATCAGTAAATGTTTGCAGAGAAAACTTGCTACAACCATCCGCACTCTGTTGTGCATATATCCAGTTTCATTGAGTTGTCGCATTCCGGCATCAACCATAGGATATCCCGTAGTTCCAGCACACCAGCGCCTGAAATCGTCCTCATTATTACGCCACTGAATTCCGTCATAAGCAGATTTGAAATTATGAGTGACCACTTTTGGGAAGCTAAACAAGATTTGCATAAAAAACTCTCTCCATATCAATTCACTCAAAAAGACATCGTTTTTATGAAATGCCCAATTCACTAATTTGCGAGTGCTTACTGTTCCAAAACGAAGATGTGGTGATAGATAAGAGGTTTGATCCAAAGCAGGAAAATCTCTTATCTCTTGGTAATTAGAAATGAATTTTAAGTTGTGAGGCTTAACTTTGATCGAACTTTCTTCGAAACCTATCTGTTCTAAGCTTGGAAAAACAAAATCGGATTTATGTAAATTAGAAAATGTAGCTGTGCTATCAAATTCCTCAACTGGAGCCATTGATTTGTATTTCTCTAGCCATTTATTTTTATACGGCGTATAGATGGTGTAAGGCAAACCATCTGCTTTTGTGATTTCAAGTTCTTCAAAGATTACTTGGTCTTTAAAAGTATAGCTAGCTGTATTATTTGCTTCGAATAACTCACTAATGGCTGTATCCCGCTTTATCGCATACGGCTCGTAATCTTTGTTGAAGAACACTTCCTCTACGTCATACTCTTGAATAAGTGATTCCCAAATAGCAGTAGTATGTCCCTTTTTTATCAAAAGTGAACTTCCTATTTCTTGTAGTTTATCATTTATTTTCGAAAGGGATTCGTGTATAAAACCAACCCTAGCATCATTTTTTGGCAAACTGCCTAAAATCGAGTCATCAAAAATAAATAGTGGTATTACAGGAAATTTTGACTGCAAAGCATGAAACAAACCTACATTATCCTCCAGGCGTAAATCGCGTCTGAACCAAAAAAAAGTTACTTCTTGTTTGTTCATTATTTAGTATTAAACATTTTATCGACCATGACACGCCTATGCTCAAAAATATCTTTTAATTTATTTTTAACGACCAGTGTATTCATGATACGTCCAATGAAACCCAAAGGCAGGGCATAGTGCACTACATCGGTCATTTTTGTACCGTTTTCTGTGGCTTCAAAAAAATGTTTGTGATGCCATAAAGCATAAGGCCCTGAAAGTTGTTCATCAACAAAATAACTTTTTTCTTTCACAAAAGTGATTTCGCTTACCCACGATAGTTTTAACCCTAAAAGCGGAGACACTTTATATTGTATAATTTGGCCTGCATACATGGATTTGTTATCGAAATCAGTGATTTCAAACCCCATCGTTTCAGGTGTTATTTTTTGAAGATTTTTTGGATTAGAAAAAAATGTCCAACATTCTTCTAAACTTGCATTTACGTGTTGAACGCTTTCTTTTTTATAGATTTTCATCTGTCTTGTTTTTTTGTTTTTCAATAGAAAATTGTACGGAAGTGTGGCTTGCGTGAGGGATAATAGTGGAGCTCTTTTTATAACTGATATTTTTTACCAGTTATAAAAAAGCGGGAACGAATAACCCGACCCGTCCCGATAGCTATCGGGACAAGTCACGCCCAAAAGAAATTATTATATTTTATAGTATTTCAAAGGTACAAACAACATCCCAAAACACTCTCCGTGCTCCTTACCCAAGTGCTTGTGATGCACTTTGTGCGCTTTTCGCAATCCTATCAGGTATTTGTTATTGGTATTTTTGAACCACTTAAATCGCTGATGAATCAGGACATCGTGTATCATGAAATAA
Source organism: Flavobacterium sp. Arc2 (assembly GCF_041431385.1). Classification (NCBI taxonomy): domain Bacteria; kingdom Pseudomonadati; phylum Bacteroidota; class Flavobacteriia; order Flavobacteriales; family Flavobacteriaceae; genus Flavobacterium; species Flavobacterium sp. Arc2. The sequence goes on from NZ_JASMRH010000001.1 coordinate 62,009, forward strand.
CAGAACCCGTAAAATGTGATTCCAAGTCCAATGAAAAACAGATAGTTTACGCCACCTTGCACTCCAAAATAAAAAAGTACGATGCTGGGAACGGCAAAAATCACAAAAAAAATATCGTTTCGTTCGAAAACATTTGCATATTTGGGTTGGTGATGATCAGCATGAAAATACCACATCAATCCGTGCATTACGTACTTATGAGTCAGCCAAGTAACGCATTCCATAAAAAGAAAAACGCCTAGAAATATTAAAAAGGAAATCATTGTTTTTTATTTATAAATATTCATTTTAAAAATAAGCATATTTTTTATACTAATCTCAACTTGTAGGTTACAAAAGATTGCGCTAGTAATCCCGCTTTAGTGTAATTAGATACCCGAATCCTTTCATTTCCAATCTCATGACAGGGGGTGTTTTCTAACTTTTTCAACAGCTTTTTATAGTAGACAAATGCAGTGTAAACACCAAATTTAGCAACGATAGGCAGTTTCATAATACCTTGATAGGCAACTCTAAAATCCTCTTCGATTTCCTCTATGATGGCAAGTTTAGCCTTTTCATCAAATGAGTTTAAATCTACTCCAGGAAAATAATTCCTGTTTAAAATTAAATTATCATCCTTAAGATCACGCAAGAAATTAACTTTTTGAAAGGCCGATCCCAAACGCATAGCTTCGTCTTTTAACTGATTGTATTTCTCATCATCTCCGTTTACGAAAACCTTGAGACACATTAAACCAACAACGTCAGCTGAACCATAAATATAGTCGTCGTATTCCGCTTTATTGTTATAATCTAATTTGATTAAATCTAATTTCATACTTTTCAAAAAAGATTGAATCATATCATCAGTAATATTATATTCTTTAACCGTTTGCTGGAAAGAGTTCAAAATAGGGTTCAAACTAATGCCTCTATCCATTCCCTTGTAATACTCCTTTTCGAAGTCGTTAATCAAATCCTCTTTGTCGTAACCATGAAATGAATCCACAATTTCATCTGCAAAACGCACAAAACCATAGACGCTATAAATAGCATCTCTTATACTTGGCGAAAGCATATAGACTGCCAATGAGAATGAAGTACTGTAGTTTTTTGTTACTATTCTACTGCATTTAAAAGATACATCGTCAAATAATTGCTTCATAATTATTGTTCTAAAAATTGCTTGTTTACTAAATCTGATACTAATTTCCCAGATATCAATGCTGGAGGGACACCCGGTCCTGGCACAGTCAACTGACCTGTGAAATACAAATTATTTACCTTTTTACTTTTTAGTTTTGGTCTTAAAAAAGCCGTCTGCATTAAAGTGTTCGCCATTCCATATGCATTACCTTTGTAAGAATTATATTCTTCTACGAAGTCATTTTTACAAAACGACTTTTTAAAGATAATGTTATTTTTTATACTTTGCTGCGTTAAAATCTCAAAGCGATCAATTATTTTATTGAAATATTCCTCTCTCAACTCCTCAGTATCATGGATGCCTGGAGCTAACGGAATCAGAAAAAAACCAGTCTCCATTCCTTCTGGAGCAGCTGTTTTATCAGTAAGTGATGGGAAATTGGCATAAAACAAAGGTTCCTTTGGCCATTGCGGCGCATCATAAATATCCTTTGCATGCTGATAAAAATCAACATCAAAAAATAAAGCATGATGTGATATGTTTTCTATTTTCTTGTCAAAACCAACATAAAACAAAAGAGATGAAGGAGCAAATACGCGACTATCCCAATATTCTTCTGAATACACTCTATGCTTAGCATCTAATAAGGTTTCCGTATGATGGTAATCAGCACCACTCAAAACTATATCCGAAAATATCGTTTCACCATTAACTACTACTGCTGTTGCTGCTTTATTTTCGACAATAATTTTCTCAATATTGGAATTGGTATGAAACGTCACTCCCAGTTCTCTGGCTAGGCTTTCCATCGCTCGCACCACATCAAACATTCCTGTTTTTGGATGCCAAGTTCCCATTCCGAAATCAGCGTAATTCATAAAACTGTAAAAGGACGGAGTATCTGACGGCTTTGCTCCTAGGAACAAAACAGGAAATTCAAGAATTTGAATTAGTCGTTCATTTTTAAATTTCTTGCGAACATCACGACTAATATTGCTAAAAAACTGCCCTATCTTCTTCGTTGTTTCTAGCGTTACAAGTTCTAATGGTGAAACTCCCGGACGGTATACTAAATCTTTTATGGCAATGTCATAATTGCTTTTTGCTTCTGTTATGAATTCATTCAAGATCTTTCCGCTTCCTTTTTCTATAGCTTCAAAAGTAGCTTCGATTTCTGCTAGATTATCTGCGATTGCAATAAACTCATTTTCTCCAAAATAAACCCTGTAAGCCGGTGAGAGCTTGATGAGCTCATAATAATCTGTTGTCTTTTTTCCAAAATCAGCAAAGAAACGATCAAAAACATCTGGCATCCAGTACCAACTCGGTCCCATATCAAATGTAAAACCATCTTCTTTTAATTGCCTCGCTCTACCACCAATGGTTGTGTTCTTTTCAAAAACGAGAACCTCATGTCCGGCTTTAGCCAAATAGCAAGCAGCAGACAATGCTGAAAATCCTGAACCTATAATTGTAATTTTCTTTTTCATTTGTTTAGCAAATATACAAAATCATTAAACAAAACCTATATTTTCTCTATTAATTCTGCCATAGAATTAAAAACGACTATCCTATCAGATAGATTTTCTTTATCAATAAACTGAGTCAACCATCCGGTATACCAGAGTTCAGTAGTATCATCTAATAATTCATCTGTCATTTGAGCTATATACTCGTTAATGGCACTTCTCTCCGGCTGAACCGTTAAATAAGACACAAAAACAATAGATTCAAAATGTTTTTTCAGGTCTTTTAAGTTATCAATGGGCATACTCTCCCCTAAATAGACTGTTTTATATCCACTTAATAAAATTTCGTAATTGAGATACATCAACCCCAACTCATGTATTTCATTCATCGGAAGTGAAAGTACAAAAACCTTGTCTAATTTAGTACGTTTTTCCGCCTGAAGTTTTTCCGTATTGACCAATACTTTTTGTTTGATTAAGTAGCTGATAAAATGCTCATGAGCAGGAGTGATAGTATCAGTTTGCCATAATAAACCTAATTCTTCAAGCAATGGAATAAATACCTGATGAAATATTTCCTTAAATGACTTTTCTTCATTCAGCCAATTGTACGTGTTTAAAAAAAGTTCTTGATCAAAGTTCATCATAGCCATTTTGAAAGCGGTGATAGCATGATTTTTAGCACTCTTTGAAGATACAATTTCTTTTACCATCAATGGAATCTGTTCCTCTGGATAGGCCGAAATTTTAGATATTTTATATCCGTAATCGTGTAATAAAGTAATGTTCAACAGTTTTTGCAAACTCGCTAAATCATACAATCTGATATTAGTGTCTGTGCGCATGGGTTGCAGCACATTATATCTTTTTTCCCAAATACGTATGGTGTGTGCTTTTATACCGGAAAGATTTTCGAGATCCTTTATGCTAAAAACATTTTTTATATTGTTCATTATTTATTCATATTTATTAAACAAATATAAAAATAATTTAATTAAAAACCCTTATTATCGCCTTTAAACTTTCATTTTTGCTTAATTTTTCTATGCATTAGCATAAACAAAACAATTAGGAATATGACTTCTTTCCGAATATCAAATGGTAATTACAGCAGTTGCATTAACGATTTCTCTCCAACTTCCATCAAAAATCAAACTTTAGGAAACACCAAGGAAAAATGCATATACAAAAAAAGATAAGTAAAAGTCTACGCCTTTACTTATCTGATCTTAACATAAATACTCTTACTGTTTAAATTTATTTTTTTATGATTTCTTTGCTTGTAAAACCGTTTTGGTTGTAGATTGTTATAATATAGAGACCAGGGGAATGCCCACTTAAATCCACATTTATGTTTTCTGAATTTGATTTAATATCTTGTACTAAAGCACCAAAAACAGTAAACACTTTAACTCCAGTGACCACTTTATCAGATTGAATAATCACCCTATTTGAAAATGGATTAGGATAAACGGTAAATGAAGAAGAAGCTAGGTATGATTGAGTAGATAAGGCATTGTCATTTTTAGCAACCCAACTTGAGGCGATGTTATTGTCTAGAGAAGTGCTTACTAAGTCAAGATAATCTCCTCCTCCATCAGCTGATGTTGGCCATGGGTCAGCGTCAAAATACTCGACTGAATCAATTGTATTTCCATAGGCATCAGCGAGAACAATTTTTTGAGATTTATTGGATAGATTTCTAGTGAACTGACCAAAAGGAGCTATTCCATATTTATTTTGAAAAATCGTAGAATTACTAGCCAAATAAATAGTTCCTTCTGCTTCAATTGTTGAATTGTAAGGAAACTGATAGGTCAGTCCTAATTGTCTCAAATAAATCCCTGAAAGATTTATTTCCTGATTACCTATATTCTTAATAGCAATAAATTCTAAATCACTACTTACTGCAAAAGCAGTAGACGTTTTAGGATTGTAGTTAATTTTAGTAATTACAAGCGGTGGTAAAGTGACAGTAGAACAGTCAGAAAACGGCCCTATATTATTTGTAATCCAGGTAGTTCTTTCTTCAATAAAGGTTTTAACTCTATTTATATCGTTAGTGTGATCTCCGAGCGTTCCCCAACGTTCATTCTCCCGAGGTATAGCTTCACTGATATAACTTAAAGTGTTATCAATATAGGCAATTAGCACCTCTTTATTCAATGGTTGACCAGGTGCTATCACCTCGTTCCATCGCTTTGCTAAATAACATCTAAAATCTTCATTATCGAATAAATAAGTCCAAAATGGCGGACCGATTCTATTCCCATTGTTAAATTGCCATTGATCAACTTGACTGTCGCCGTTTGCAAATGTACTACCCAAACTTAGATTAAAATCCCACACTGGTCCTGCTCGCAATTTTCCATCTCTGTCTTTATGAAAAAAGGTACTGGACTGATAAACATCTGAATTAGAGCATAACTCATTCACCAACATAAAATCAACAAAGGAAGGTACATCAATAACAGTTTTGTACCCATCTTCTAAATCATTGTCGTAAGCATGGTCTTGCAATTTATTGAAGACACCTTCGATATACTGTGTCTGCTCAGTTGTCGCATTTTTAGATTTTGGTAAATCATGTACAAACTTAGTTTCGTCCATCCAGAAAGCGATGGGATCACCCCCGGTAGTTTTATCTGCTTTTGTAATATATCCTCCCGTGATATTGGGTAAAATATTATCTGTTTTTTCAATTTTTAAGACATCTACTCTGTTTTCATCTGATTTTATTTTTTCCTGAAAAACATACAGCCCTTTGTAATCTCCGTTAATCACAACCTCGCAAAATTGTGTTCTACTGGCATAATTCCCCAATTGTCTTGACATATAATAAGCCATGTAATCCCTAACTAAAGATGGGTCAAATCCTAATCCATTTAAGATCCAGTCATTCTCCTCTGGCATTCCAAAAATACTTACATTATTATTAGACGTATTGTCCGCTTTTAAGGTAGTTAAACCGTATTGTTTTTTTGGTAGAAGTTGAGTAGAAGAACCCCTAATTTCGATACCAATTCTACCACTATAATTTAAAAATCCAGGTGTATTTTGATCCGAAATAAAATTTCTAGTACCGTCTGGTCTCTTGATAATTTTCATACTTGCCAAAATTTTTGGCTCATCCAAAATTTCAAGTGGCAAATTTGTACTCGGATCATTATCAGTCGTAATAATTACAATAGGTAAATTACTCCCAGTAAAAGTTTGAGCAGTCACAGAATAAGAAGTAATGAATACAACTAACAAAATAATTGTTGAAATTGTATTAAGCTGAGTAATGTAAAATTTTTTCATAATCATATATCTCATTAAATTCATATTAAATTTAAAAAGAAATAATGATATAACCTATTGAAAAATAGAAGTTTAAAACAGTATACAAGACTATAAAAATTGAAAACTCTACGTTTTATGGAGGTATCTGCACGCGCTGTTTACACTCGATAATAGGTTTTAACCAAATAGAGATGGAGTACGCTATTTTGCCAGAAAGACTTTATATAGTTTATGAATAAGTTAAAAACTATCCTTTTAAAGGGACATCCTTGAATGAATTGAGCTTATCTAAATACAAAATAGTTTTAGAATTGTCCGTGCTTCGGGTGTACATCGGTTCAAATTTAGCCCCATAGATTACTTCCTCAAAAGTATAGGAAGTACGAGTGGCCACGGTATTACTGAACATATCATCAAACGTTTTTACAAAAACAAGGATCTCCCCGTGCGTATTGGCAAAATCCTCTTTCGTGAATTGGTATAGGGGACTTTCCTCAGTAATGGGATGTACTAAAGTCCAGCTCAAGGGCAGTGCGTTTACCTTTTCTAATTCTAAATCCAACGCATAGAACTTATTAACCTTCTTTCCGTTTTCCTCCACGCTCATCCCTAAAGTTATTTTCGCTTCCGCATCGGTAAAATTCGTGTTTTTATACGGCGTTAAGCGTATCATCAGTCCTGAGATATCTCCATAAGGTGCAATCACTGCATTGTGTGAGAATTTTAGAAAAGCAGTTGGCTTGCTGAACTTTCCAAAGAACAATCCTGTGGCAATAGCAAAACTCAATAAACCAATTAATGCCTCGGCGGCTGAAAGTGCGCTGGTCAAAAAACCAGTGGGACTGATATGTCCATAACCAACCGTGGTGAAGGTTTGTGCACTAAAAAAATAAGCTTGACCAAATTTAACCCATTCACTGTCCGTACTTGTAATTCCGTCCAAATGTTCGATTCCAATTACATAATAAATAGTGGCAAATATAAAATTGATACTCACATAAAACGACAGAATAATAAGCATGAATCTCCACACTGCCATATCAATCATGGTATGATACCAGCTGATGCGCTGCAAAACAGGCATTCCTCGCTTCTCTACATTAGCGCTTCCGTTTTTGTTGACAAAACGACCGCCATAACTATTGGCATTAGTACCAAATCCTGTATTCTTATCCGCTTTTGCTCTTAGATTTATTCTTTCTAACAATGCCATTATTTATGTCTTATATAGGAAGTAAAATTAGATAAAATTACCAAGCATCCAAAGATTATGTTCCGAAGGAAAATCACCGCAACATCCCAAGACCGTAATTCCTAATGAAACTAGGGCCAAAACTCAATCAACCACTTTAAAAGTCTTTCATTTCAATCTCAAACCTGATCGAATAATACCACATACTATCAGAATTATTTATTTTATTTATCATTCGAACCCGAAAAAATTTTTATAAAAGTAAACTTGGAAAATATCTTTTTTAAGCTTAATACGTTTGGTTATCACCGTTTCCATGCTCTTCCTTCCTGTTGCCAGCGTGGTAGGAATCTCTCCGCTTCCGTTTCTTAATTTTGCAATTATGATAGGCATCGTAGTTCTCTATATCATTACAGCCAACTTTTTGAAAGTTTAGTTTTTTTAAAATATAGGGCTAATTGAAAATTAATACTTCGTTCTTTATACTAACAATTAAAATTAGCTGTCAATCAATAAATTTTTACTCCGCATTTCATAAATGACTTAAAATCAGTATCTTTATGTGTGTTGTGACATTTTATTGTATAAACTTTTGAGACATGTATAACGAAATCCTAAAAGACAGAACGGAAGCGGCATTTTTGCTTTCAGAAAAATTAAAAAAGTACAAAAACAGCAATTCAGTTGTTTTAGCGGTACCTAGAGGTGGTGTTCCACTTGGCTATATAATTGCCAAAAGCTTACAACTACCTTTAGACATTGTTCTTTCTAAAAAAATAGGGCATCCATCCAATAAAGAATTTGCGATTGGCGCCGTTTCACTGAATTCTACCATTTTAGATGAACATCCTACTGTCCCAAAAGAATACATAGAAAATGAAATTGCTAGACTCCGAAATGTACTTCGCGAAAAATACAAACTCTACAGAGGCGATCGAGAACCCCAAGTTCTTGAAAATAAAAATGTTATTCTCGTAGATGATGGAATAGCAACAGGAAATACACTATTAGCAAGTATAGAAATGTTGCGAAAACAGCATCCTGCAAAAATCATTGTTGCTGTTCCAGTCTTACCCTACGATACTGTCCCCCTATTTGAAAAACATACCGATGAGCTCATCTATTTGATTGCTTCAAAAAATTTCAGGGGCGTGGGCGGATTTTACAAAGATTTTCAACAGGTAGAAGACGAGGAGGTAATCAAAATGATGCAAGCCAACTAACCGCTGGAGTAAAAGTTAAACATTACCATGTACTTATTATAAGAAAGGAAATTATGAAAAAACTAGAACTTGACATCCCCCTAACGTATGTAACATTAAAAGGAAATTTAATAATTCCTGAAGAGGCAACAGGAATTGTTGTGTTCTCACATGGTAGTGGCAGTAGCAGGTTTAGCACCCGAAATAGGATGGTTGCTGAACTCATTCAAAAACAAAAAATAGGCACTCTATTATTTGACCTGCTAACAGTCGAAGAAGATAGCGTTTACGAAAATCGATTTAATATTGACCTTTTGGTTAGCCGATTAATAGAAACTACGGAATGGCTTATGAATTATAATGAAGCGAAGGACTTGCCCATCGGCTATTTTGGAGCCAGTACGGGAGCGGCTTCGGCATTGCGGGCGGCGGCTTATTTTGGTGATACCATAAAAGCGGTGGTCTCTCGCGGTGGTCGACCAGACTTGGCGCTTAGCGCTTTGCATCAGGTGACTGCTCCCACATTACTAATTGTAGGAGGCAATGATGTGCCTGTTATCGAAATGAATAAGACAGCTTATGACGAATTACATTGTACAAAAGAAATGAAAATTGTTGCCGGAGCAACCCACCTATTCGAAGAGCCGGGAAAACTCTCTGAAGTCGCTGATTTAGCGATTAGCTGGTATAAAAACCATTTGGTCACTACACAAGGAGCTTCATTAAATTACTTCTAAAATCCCAATTTAGGGATTTTTTTGTGTGCTGTCAAAAGAAATACCTACTTGAGCAGTAAATCTACTATTTAGACTCATTTTTTTTTATATTTGACAATAAGAAAAAAACGTTCAAAATGCCCGATAAAAAAATAATCGAAGACCATCCGTATATCCGTTATAGCAAACCTATTCTTTCTGACGAAGAAATGCTCGAACGTTCCCTCTCTTTTTATGAAGCCATGGACAGCAGACGTTCGGCAAGGGAATTTTCAGACAGAGCAGTTCCTCGAGAAGTAATTGAAAATATAATAAAAACAGCCTCTACCGCTCCTTCTGGTGCGCACAAACAACCTTGGACTTTTTGTGTAATTGAAAATCCCGAAATTAAAAAGAAAATTCGCATCGCTGCTGAAGAGGAAGAACTACAAAGTTATGAGTCCCGTATGTCTAGTGATTGGTTGGACGATTTAAAACCGTTGGGAACAGATTGGCACAAGCCGTTTCTAGAAACCGCTCCCTATCTCATCATCGTTTTTAGACGCATTTATGAATTTGGTGCTGACGGCAAAAAGAAAAATAACTATTACGTTCAGGAAAGTGTTGGATTGGCTGCCGGATTTTTGTTGGCAGCGATACATAATGCAGGTTTGGTTTCCTTAACTCATACTCCTAGCCCAATGAATTTCCTGACCAAAACTCTGGGTCGACCGGATAATGAGAAACCTTTTCTATTGATTCCCGTTGGCTATCCAGCCGAAGAATGTTGGGTTCCAGATTTACAAAGAAAAGGACTCGAAGATATTTGCGTCTTCTATTGATTGAAACAAATACGTACCTTTAACAAAAGCTATAACCATGAAGAAATTAACCAAAGAAGATATAAGTCAGGAAGTATTTGACCTTTACGATGACTACGCACATAACAAAATTGACAGAAGAAGGTTCGTTGAAAAATTATCCTTGTTTGCGGTAGGAACGCTTACTGTTCCTTCTCTACTTAGTTTTATGACGCCTAATTATTTAGATTCCATTTTGATTAAACCCAGTGATCCACGGTTAAAATCAGAATATATCACATACGAGTCCCCGAAAGGTGGAGGAAAAATTAAGGCTCTTTTATCACAGCCAACGGAAACGAAAAAGAAACTACCCGGAATCATCGTAGTACACGAGAACCGCGGACTAAATCCTTATATCGAAGATATAGGACGTAGAGCTGCCATAGAAGGCTTTATCACTCTGGCACCAGATGCTTTATCGCCATTAGGCGGTTATCCTGGAAATGATGACGATGGAAGAGAATTACAAAAAAAACGGACACGTGAAGAAATGCTAGAAGACTTCATTGCGGCCTATGAGTATCTCAAGTCCCACAAAGAGTGTAATGGCCAAGTAGGAGTTGTAGGATTCTGTTTTGGAGGTTGGATTGCCAATATGATGGCGGTGAAAATTCCAACTTTAGCGGCAGCAGTTCCTTATTATGGTGGGCAACCCACTGCCGAAGAAGCAGCGCAAATAAAAGCACCGCTATTACTGCAATACGCAGGTTTAGACAGTCGGGTAAATGAAGGTTGGCCAGCATATGAAGCCATACTCAAAAAAAATAAAGTAGAAAACACCGCCTATACGTATCCCGGGGTCAATCATGGCTTTCACAACAATACCACACCCCGATACGATGATGCAGCTGCTACCTTATCGTGGACAAGAACAATTGATTTTTTTAAAGAAAAACTAAACAAATAGTAGATTATGGCATCAGGAATTTTTGCACTGCTAGACGATATTGCAGCACTTATGGATGACGTTGTGGTGATGAGTAAAATAGCAACAAAAAAAACAGCAGGAATATTAGGCGATGACTTAGCTGTCAATGCTGAAAAGGCATCAGGTTTTGTTTCCTCAAGAGAAATCCCTGTGTTGTGGGCCATAACAAAAGGTTCTTTTTTAAACAAACTAATCATCCTGCCACTCGCGTTGCTACTAAGTTATTTTATTCCCTGGTTAATTACGGTCGTCCTTATACTTGGAGCTATCTATCTTGCCTTTGAAGGTGCCGAAAAAATATACGAATACATAGTTCCTCATGAACAGGAGGGTACTAAAATTGACACCATAATCCCGAGCAAAGAGGAAGTATTAGCTCTCGAAAAAGGAAAAATAAAAGCAGCCATTCTAACTGATTTTATACTATCGATAGAAATCGTGATTATAGCCCTAGGTAGCGTAGAAGGAAAACCGATTACGACCCAAGTTATTGTAGTCACTTTTATTGCCTTTTTAGCCACCGTAGGAGTCTATGGTATTGTCGCCGCCATCGTACGAATGGATGATTTAGGAATGCTACTAACTGCTAATAGGAGTAAAACCTCTAAATTTATTGGTAAGCAGTTGATACAATTGCTACCCATAGTCATTAAAAGCCTAGCCTTTATAGGAACCATCGCATTAATTCTGGTCGCAGGAGGAATATTCATGCATAAAATCGAACCGGTGCATCATTTACTACAAAACCTACCTTCGATAGTTGGAGAGGCCCTAGCTGGACTAGTGGGCGGAATCATAGCATTAGTTGTCGTAAAAGGATTTAAAAAAATATTTGGCAAGAAAAACGATGCTATTAAAAATTCAGACACTACAAATTAATGATTACTATTCAACGTATTGAAACCTCTAATCCTCTTTATCAATTAGAAACCGATTTAAGAAACCGCATATTACTGCGCCCCATTGGTGTTCCAGATCATACTTGGGAAATGCACGATCATAAAGCCTGGCATTTTGTGGCGGTTGAAAGTAATGCTGTCATAGGATGTGTGGTATTGAATCCGCTCAACCCTGATAAAACCAAAACCCAACTCATGCAAATGGCCGTTGAAACGAACCAACAAGGAAAAGGCATCGGGAAATTATTAGTGAAGGAGTTACTGTCTTTTTGTAATGCTAACGGAATAAAAGAAGTCGTATGTCATGCCCGACACAATGCAGTACCTTTCTACTTAAGCTTAGGATTCGAAATATACGATGCCCCCTTTGTAGAAGTAGGAATTCAACATTCTCATATGAGAATTAATCTAGACAATTAAAAAGACACAATGAATACAGACAACACTTCTTACGCCGAAGCAGCAATGCTGATTAGAAAACCAATCTCTGAAGTATTTGAAGCCTTTATAAATCCAGAAATCACGACTAAGTTCTGGTTTTCAAAATCCTCAGGAAAACTAGAAGAAGGAAAATCGATTGATTGGGTTTGGGAAATGTACGGCAACCACGCTGTTACCGTTAAAGTACTTTCTCTTTTAGCAAACGAATCGATTGTTGTTCAATGGGGAGAAGATGAAAAGGCAATAGCCGAATGGGAATTTAATGATTTAGGCGAATCTAAAACCTTTGTTACTATAACATACAATGGAATTCAAGGAAGAACGGACGCGATGTGTGACCAAATTAGAGATGTTACCGAAGGCTTTACACTCGTTCTAGCGGGACTAAAAGCCTACCTAGAACACAATATTCAACTGAATTTAGTAGCAGATCGGTTTCCTATAGAATTAACTGCGGAATAAAAAAAGCTTTTAGAATGATACATTTCTTTAATAAAATACATCATAAACATATAAGGATTAGATATTTAGGTATATTTGAGAATAAATAAAGTCTGACTAACATGAGACCTGTCTCTTTAAATTAGGGGTGATAGGTCTGATTTCATTAGACCTATCTACTAGTTAGCAAACAGTTTAAGACAAACGCAAGAAAAAAAGCTTAAAAATGAAAATAAGTTATAAAAAAAGACAAATGAATATCAATCTAATTTTCGGGTTGATGTGGTTAGTTTGGTTTTTTATCGGAATCCTAACAGAAGATGAACCGAATTGGACTGATTATGGTTGGATTGTAATTTCTGCAATGTATTTGAGTGGATATTTTTACCAAAGGCAAAATAAATATTTAACAATTGAAAACGGACTTATAAAAGAGAATAGTCCATTTGGAAAGAAAATAAATCTAACTGATATAAAGCAAATCAAAAAATTTGCTGGAGATTATATCATAAAAACTGAAAAAACTGAATTGACAATCAATACACAAATAATCGACCCGAATTCACTTGCTGAATTGAAAAACGAATTGGATAAACTGAACGTCGAATGGAGTTAAAAACCGATTTGCTAAAAGCCATTTTGAGCTAGCTGGAGTATAGTGGAATTATGGTTTCGCATCGAATTTTCGGTAAACCGAAAATTGAACGGTTACGAATTCTCAGCTCAAAGTCACAAACATAAAATGCACCCACTAGCGCTCATTTTCAACGAGTACCAATTTTAATTTCCTGCACCATTGTAACGTTTGCAACGCGATTACCTTAATTTAGATTTATGAAATCAACTACTAATCCGTAAACTTGCCAGATGAGAACCTTTCTTTTTATTATACTAATCGTATTTTTTTCCTGTTGTTCGAAAGCCGTTTTTCAACCCAAATGGACTAATGACAAAGCACCCGAAAATTTTACAGCTCGGTTTGAAACCTCAAAGGGCGTTTTTGATATTCAAGTAAACAGAACTTCTTCGCCGATGGCAGTTGACCGTTTTTATCAATTTACTAAACATCATTTATACGACAACACGCTCTTTTACAGAGTCGTTCCAGACTTTGTAGTGCAATTTGGCAATAGTGACACTACACAAACGGGACCTTGGAACAAATTCAAAATATCCGATGAAAAAGTATTGAAAAGCAATATAAAAGGTGCTTTAAGCTATGCCCGAGATGGAAAAGATACCCGAGGCAATGATTTATTCATTAATCTTAAGAATAATTCGCGCCTTGACACGGTTAACTATAATGGTGTAAAAGGATTTCCTTCCTTTGGTACTGTCGTAAAAGGAATGGAAGTGGTCGAATCTATCTATTCTGGCTACGGAAATGCTACCATAGACCAATACGATTCCTTATCTCCCAATCGCGCTAAGTTTTTGAAAACTTTTCCCAAATTAGACTCCATTAAGAAAGTCTATATCTTAAAAAGAAGGCTTTAAAATTTCACTAAATTTAATTCTACATTTCAAACCCGCTCTGCGAGTGCGTATGAAGGGGTTTTGTATATAAAAACTGAACTTCAAACTCCTTGAAATACTAAGAGAGACAACAAATAAGGTCCCTTTTCATGCTATGTAAACAAAATAGCCTATATTTGAGTATAGAAGCATAAAATACTGATTAACAAATATATAGTATATTAAAATAATCGTTAAATCCTAAAAAAGAAATAAAATGAAAGCACTAGTTTATTATGGCGATCATAAAATCGCTTTAGAAGAAAAACCAAAACCTACTATCCTAAAACCGACAGATGTAATTGTAAAAGTATTAAAAACAACTATATGTGGAACCGATTTAGGTATTTACAAAGGTAAAAACCCCGAAATTGAAAGTGGACGCATCCTTGGTCACGAAGGTGTAGGTATAATTGAAGAAGTGGGTGCCAGTGTATCGCAGTTTAAAAAGGGAGAAAAGGTTTTAATTTCATGCATTACTTCCTGTGGTTCTTGCGAATATTGTAAAAAACAAATGTATGCTCATTGTACAGATGGAGGTTGGATTTTAGGGTATATGATTGATGGAGTTCAAGCAGAATATGTTAGAATTCCTCATGCTGATAATAGCCTACATAGAATCCCTGAAAGTATTGATGATGAAATCGCCGTTTTGTTAAGCGATATTTTGCCTACTGGTCATGAAATAGGTGTTCAATACGGAAACGTAAAACCTGGCGATGAAATTGCAATTGTTGGCGCAGGTCCAGTTGGGATGTCTGTACTTTTAACAGCGCAGTTCTACTCTCCTTCTAAAATAATCATGATTGATTTAGATGACAACCGACTTAAATTAGCCAAAGAATTAGGTGCTACACATACCATTAATTCTGGAACTACAAATGTTGAAGAAGCTGTTAAAGAAATAGTGGGTGGTGATGGTGTAGATGTGGCGATTGAAGCAGTTGGTATTCCTACAACTTGGGATATTTGTCAAAAAATAGTTAAACCAGGAGCTCATATTGCTAATGTAGGCGTTCATGGTGTAAAAGTAGATTTTGACATTCAAAAACTATGGATTAAAAATCTAACCATAACTACTGGACTGGTAAACACAAATACAACTCCAATGCTATTGAAAGCAGTTTCTGCTAATCGCATGGATTTAAAGAAAATGATCACACATCGTTTTCCTCTTTCTGAACTTGAACATGCATATCAAGTGTTTTTAAATGCTGCAGAAGAAAAAGCATTGAAAATCATTATTACTAATGAATAAATAATCACCGGAATAAATAGAATAGGAAAATGATTGCAGCAGCCATTCTATTTATAATACTAGGAATTTTAATAAAATACAGGAAAATGTATTTCCTTATAGCAGCTAATAACACCATGCCGAAGGAGGAAAATAAAAAACTAATTTTAATAGCTTTGTTTATAACAGCAGTTACAACAGGATGCAACCAGCACACTCCTCTTTTACCAGAGAACAGTCAAGGCAGTAATCCAGAAGTAACGAAGCTAATTCAAGACACAACTCAATTAGTCCCTACAAAACCTGCAACTTATTTAACCTATCTATCATCAACCAAAGATCCGCTAGACTATTGCAATGGTGCTATTAGCGATAGCGATGGATACAGGAAGACAATTACCCATAAAGTAATAACGAACACAGTCATAGACAAAATGACCCCAAATGAGTTAGCTAAAGCCACAGTACTGGCTGCCACTTCTGGAAAGTGTAATAGAATTATGGAGCAAACCACCATAAAAGTAACAGGGAATACTGCTTATATTGCTGCCATCGAAGGATCGGCTGGTATTTCAATAACCATGTGTAGTTGTCGCCCGGAAATTGAAGTTAACTTATTGCAGCTAGAAGGTATAAATAAAGTGGTGTTTGAGTTATAGAATAATGACTCCCTCGCTACTTCTATAGTCTCGCTCGAACGCCGCTAAACAAATAAATTCATCTACTAGAATGACCTATATTTACTTTATAATTAATTAAAAAGATGCTGACTACCGCTTTTTAGACGAAATGACATTGACATTAACAAATATATTATGAAGCATTTTTCCGTTATCCTTTTACTTTTTGTTTTTTGTCAATTATTTGGTCAGAAAAAACAGTGCTTCTGTGACAAAAACACTTTAATGAATGGTTCAACTATTAGTTGTGAAACTATTAAATTAAAAAATAATTCCAAATTATATTGGCAATATAACTGTGACAGAATTTGGTTAACTCTTGAAAATACTGAGGGAAATAAAGTAACTGTAGACGAAGTAGATATTGACCTTTATAATTATACACATAGACTTGGCTTTCATCTAATCAAAGAATATGAAAATACATTGCTTTTTAGAAGTGGTTGCTCCGCGAGTGGTCCATGCTCTTATATTTTAATTGACAAGAATAATGGAGAAAAAATAGACGAATATGGACAACTGATTTGCATTGATACTGACAGTCTATGGAGTGAGGTTTCTCGTAAATATGAATTTGATTTTATTGTATATCTATCACAAGATTCAGATGATTTAATTATATATTTCATTGATACCAAACAGACAATTAAAATTCCATTTAAAGAGAAGTTTACAGCTATAGTTCCCGAGCAACAGTTTGATAAAATGTCTTTAGATAATAGCATCTTGACCCTTTTCTATAGTACAGAAGAAGATCCACAAAAAACGTTAAAAATAAATTTAGCTCCAAAAAATGCATTTGGCGACGAGAAATTCTGATGATATGATTCATAATTAAAAATCAGAAAATTCCTGTTTTCATTCTAGTATTTTACTAAATTTGATTGATATTCAATCGCAAGTTTTCTTCACAGACTGACGTTGCGCACCATTTTATTAGAATGAAACCGGAAAATGGAACAACTAAAAAATTAAATTAATATGTTTGAAAATTTATTATTTATAATTCCATTATCGATGGGAATAGTGTTTTCACTAGCAGGACTTATAACGCTAAAATTTCCTCCACAAAAAATTAATTCGCTTTATGGTTACAGAACTCCAAGTTCAATGAAAAGTGACGAAAGATGGACTTTTGCTCAAAGCTATTCTTCAAAAGAAATGATTAAACTTGGAGTGATATTGTCTGCTTGTTCCTTGTTTGGATTTTTAACAACTTTTGACAACTTCACAAATATGATTATTGGCTTAAGTCTTATGATTACAATGGTTATTATACTTTTACTGAGAGTCGAAAAAGCAATCAAAAACAAATTTGACAAAGTGTAAATAAGAAAAACGACTGCACAATAGCTAGAGGTCCTATTTAAAGCAGAATTAAGTTATTAGCAACTTCATAACCTTGTTTCTACATACAAATAACAAAAAATTACAGCCAAAAAAAAAGCCCCTTGATAGGGGCTTTTCAATATAGTGACTTGAGCTTATTTACTCAAATACATTTTTCTTCTAGAATACAATTCGTAGAATTGATCGTCTTTTAAGTCATCAATAAATAAGATACTTTCTCCTGTTGATTTCATTTCTGGTCCTAATGCTTTGTTGACATTGTGGAACTTGCTGAAAGAGAAAACCGGTTGTTTAATTGCATATCCTTTTAATTGCGGATTGAATTTAAAGTCGGTTACTTTATTGTGACCTAACATTACTTTCGTAGCGTAGTTTACATATGGCTCTCCGTAAGCTTTTGCAATAAACGGAACCGTACGAGACGCTCTAGGATTAGCTTCAATAATATAAACAATATCATCTTTTATCGCAAACTGTATGTTAATTAAACCTACGGTTCTTAAACCTAATGCTATTTTCTTAGTATGATCTTTTATTTGTTGCATTACAAATTCACCCAGATTAAAAGGAGGTAAAGTTGCGTTACTATCACCAGAGTGTACTCCGCAAGGTTCTATGTGCTCCATAATTCCTATGATATACACATTTTCACCGTCGCAAATTGCATCAGCCTCTGCTTCTATCGCACCATCAAGATAATGATCTAAAAGTAATTTGTTTCCTGGAATTGTTTTCAATAAATTGACAACGTGCTCTTCAAGTTCTTGCTTGTTGATTACAATTTTCATTCCTTGACCACCTAACACATAAGAAGGACGAATCAATAATGGGAAGTCTAAAGTATCAGCTAGTGCAGCAGCCTCATCAGCAGTTTCTGCAATTCCGAATTGTGGGAAAGGAATTTTCAATTCCGTTAGCAACTCAGAGAAACGTCCTCTGTCTTCGGCTAAATCCAAAGCATCAAAGCTGGTTCCTATAATTTTTATTCCGTATTTAGATAATTTTTCTGCTAATTTCAGCGCTGTTTGTCCACCAAGCTGTACAATTACACCTTCTGGTTTCTCATGTTGGATAATATCGTAGATATGTTCCCAAAAAACCGGTTCGAAATACAATTTATCGGCTGTATCAAAATCAGTCGAAACTGTTTCAGGGTTACAGTTAATCATGATCGTTTCATAACCGCACTCTTGGGCAGCCAAAACTCCGTGTACACAAGAGTAATCAAATTCGATTCCTTGTCCAATTCTATTTGGGCCTGACCCAAGAACAATTATTTTCTTTTTATCAGTAACAATGCTTTCGTTATCTACATAACGTGTTCCATCAGCCTTTTCAATTTCGGCTTCAAAAGTAGAGTAGTAATAAGGCGTTTTTGCTTTGAACTCCGCCGCACAAGTATCTACTAATTTAAATACACGGTTGATGTTCATATCCATACGCAACGTATGTACTTGACTTTCAAGACAACCTACCATGTGTGCAATTTGTCTATCGGCAAAACCTTTTTGTTTCGCTTCTAACAACAATTCTCTTGGTAAAGCGTCTACTTTATAAGTAGAAATCTCTTTCTCTAAGGTATAAAGCTCTTCGTATTGTTTCAAGAACCACATATCGATTTTAGTGATTTCGTGAATACGGCTCAAAGGAATTCCCATGGCAATCGCATCGTAGATCACAAAAACTCGGTCCCAACTTGCAAAAGTCAGTTTCTCGATAATTTGTTCGTAGTTTTTATATCCTTTTCCGTCAGCTCCTAAACCATTTCTTTTAATTTCTAATGACTGCGTAGCTTTGTGCAAGGCTTCTTGGAACGAACGTCCAATTCCCATTACTTCACCAACAGATTTCATTTGAAGTCCTAATGTTCTATCAGCTCCTTCAAACTTATCAAAGTTCCAACGCGGTATTTTTACAATCACATAATCCAAAGTTGGTTCAAAAAGAGCCGAAGTTGATTTGGTAATTTGGTTTTGCAATTCATCCAAGTTGTAACCCAAAGCTAATTTTGAAGCAATCTTTGCAATAGGATAACCAGTTGCTTTAGATGCTAATGCAGAAGAACGAGATACACGAGGGTTAATTTCGATTGCTACGATATCTTCTTTTTCGTCAGGCGAAACGGCAAATTGCACGTTACAACCTCCTGCAAAGTTTCCGATACTACGCATCATCAAAATGGCCATATCACGCATTCTTTGGAAAGTTGGATCAGATAACGTCATCGCTGGCGCAACCGTAATAGAATCTCCAGTATGAATTCCCATAGGATCCATATTTTCAATCGAACAGATAATTACAACATTGTCGTTTTTATCTCTCAAGAGCTCCAACTCATATTCTTTCCAACCCATTAAAGCTTTATCAATCAACACCTCATGAATAGGTGATGCTTCTAAACCTCTGGTTAAAAGTTCATCAAAATCTTCTTTTTTATACACGATAGCCGCTCCAGTACCTCCTAAAGTAAAGGAAGGACGGATTACTAACGGAAAACCAAATTCCTGTGCAATTTCTTTACCTCTAAGGTAAGAAGTACATATCTCTGCAGGTGCAGATGGTACTCCAATTTTCTTAAGCAATTGTTTAAACTGCTCTCTGTCCTCAGTAATATTAATAGCGTTCACATCAACACCTATCATTTTTACCCCAAAATCCTGCCAAATTCCCTTTTCATCTGCTTCTAAACACAAGTTCAAAGCCGTTTGTCCACCCATAGTAGGCAAAACAGCATCAATTTGAGGATGTGCTTTTAGAATTTCGATTATCGACTTAGTCGTTAGGGGTTTCAAATAAATATGATCGGCCATGGATGGGTCGGTCATAATCGTTGCCGGATTCGAATTTATCAAGATAACCTCAATTCCTTCCTCACGGATAGAACGAGCTGATTGTGATCCTGCATAATCAAATTCACATGCTTGACCAATAACAATAGGACCTGAACCTATAATTAAGACTGATTTTATGGATGTATCTTTTGGCATTTTACTAAAATTATGTGTAGTTTATTGTTGTAGTTGTTCTCTAATCTTTTTTATTGTAAATCAGCAGAATAGCGCTCTTAATTGTTACAAAAATCCAGATATGCTTCTAAAAAAAATAATAATTTAACGACAAGGTATAAAAAAAGGCGATACTAAAAAAAGTAACGCCTTATTTATGTTTATACAAACATTATTTTTTGTGTCTTGGTTCGCAAGAAACAGTCAATTTATGTCTTCCTTTAGCTCTTCTTCTAGCAAGAACTTTTCTTCCATTCGGAGTCTCCATTCTGTCCATGAATCCGTGCTTATTTCTTCTTTTTCTTTTCGATGGTTGAAACGTTCTTTTGCTCATTGCTTTGTATCTTTAAAATCTTATTTATATGTCTTCCCGTTTTTGAATATTCGTTACCCTAAAACCGAGTGCAAATATACAAAGACTTTTTTTTCTCACAAGTAGTTTTGTAAAAATATTTTCAATTCATTTTACTATATTTGCGTTCATAAAACAAACTTACTATGTTTCACAAGAATATTAAACTTATTATCGCCGGACTTCTCGTAATTACTGGCATTTGGCAATTTACTGAAAACAATATCGGCAATGGAATTTTCCTTATATTATTGACTGCAATTCCAATTTTCCTTTATTTCAAAAACGAATTCATCCTTTTAGCATTTTTAAAACTAAGAAAACAGGATTTTGAAGGAGCAAAAAAATGGCTGTCTTTCATTAAAAATCCAGAAACAGCTTTAGTAAGAAAACAACAGGGGTATTTCAATTACCTTCACGGAATCATGCTTTCGCAAACTAATATCAATCAAGCCGAGAAATATTTCAAGAAAGCAATCGAATTAGGATTGTCTATGGATATGGATTTAGCTGTTGCTAAATTGAACCTGGCGGGAGTTGCAATGTCAAGAAGAAGAAAGTTAGAAGCTACTAACCTTCTAAACGAAGCAAAAAGACTAGATAAACAAGGTATGCTGAAAGAACAGATCACCATGATGAAAGGTCAGATGAAAAAGATATAATTTAAAAAAGGGCAAATAATTTCATTTTGCCCTTTCTTATTTTTGTTACTTCAAAAATATCAAGCATTAAAAAACGCAGCTTCGCAAATCTATTGAAAAATAGTAATTGTGAAGCTGCTTTTTTTATACAATCTAAAGTTAAGATACAATAACACCTTTTTCTTTTGTCATTTTTCAAAGAAAAGAAAACCTCCAATAACCAATAAAGTCACTGCAAAAACTCTCTTTAATATTTTTTGATCAATATGAATCGCCAGTTTACTTCCGAAATAACCGCCTACCACAAACACTAACGATATTATAATTGCAAAGCGCCAATCTATAAATCCCGCTTTATGATAATTAATTACAGCAAGTAAGGTAACAGGTGGCAACAAAGCAGCTAAACTAGTTCCCTGCGCCTGTTGCTGCGTAAATCCCATCAATAATAAAAGCGGAACCATTATAATTCCTCCTCCAATTCCTATCAAGCCACTCAAAACACCAGCAGTTAAGCCAATGCACATTAACAAAATTATAGTTTGAATTGTCATTTTCATGTCATTTTAGATTAATATCCACTCAATGGAATTTCAATTGTATATTTTTTATTCGTTGGATTCTCTAATTTTTTATCCCTAAGCCATGGGTTGTGAATTTTTAAAATCTTATAGTTTATCCCCTGTGCTTTCGCAAAACTAGCTAAGTCATTAATCGTACTATCTACGGCAATTTTTTTTGTTGGCAATATTGCGTACAGTTCTTCATTTGCTAAGGAGAATCCAAATTTGTCAGGGTTTTTCATAATTTCTTTTAGTGCCAAAATTCGGAATACATAACGAGACGTTTCTTCAGTAAGCAACAAATCATAATAATTAGATTCTTTTTGGATGTCCATTTGTTTGTTTACTCCGCCCATTCCGCCATTATAAGAAGCAGCAGCTAATGTCCAAGTTCCAAATTTTGCTTTGGCAATCAAAAAATAACTACAAGCTGCTTCTGTTGATTTTTCTAAATTATAGCGTTCATCAACAATATCGTTTACTTCCATACCTCTTTCCTTAGCCGTTTCAGGCATGAACTGCCATACCCCTCTTGCGCCAGCACCAGATACAGCATTGACTAAACCGCTTTCTATAACTGCCAGGTATTTAAAATCATCAGGAATACCATTTTCCTTAAGAATGGGTTCAATAACAGGAAAAGCGCGGTTGGCTCTTTTTAGCGCTAAAATAGTGGAAGCATGGAGATTTATATTCACAATCAACTCCCGATCCAAGCGTTCTTTGACATCCGAAATTTTTAGTGGTGTTGCTTCTCCAGCAAAATTAGCAGTAACTGGAAAATAGGGCGACACATATTCTTTTTCTTTATCTAGTTTGTCTTTGGATGCATAAGTAGTCGCAAAAATCAACAGACCGCTTGCAAAAACCACCGTAAGTAGGATACTTATTCTCTCTATTCTTTTCATTTTTAGTATTTTTAGCATTTATATCAGGCCACAACAATCAGTCTATACTTGTATTTGTTCCCAAAATAATAGCGCCCAAATTAGCATTAAACCACCTGTATTTATTCAAAATCATGATGTGAGTTCCTCCTTCTACCACAGTACATTCTTTGATGTACTTTATTGGAAAAACATCATCCATGTCACCATGAATGTGAACTACACTTTCGTCAGGGACTGTTCGATCCCAAAGAATCACTTTCTCTACTGCCCATTCTAAATAACCGATATCCCGAACTGACAGGAACTTTTCATATAATTTCAATCGATGATTAATCTTTGCCCCAAAGGAAAATTTGGCTAAATTCTCCAAATTCAATATCAAACTCATCGGAATCAGTTTATAAGCTTTAGTCGTCTTGGCAATTTTCATTCTTCGGGGGAATTCCAAATTACTCTTTACACTCGAGATGATGATTACTTTTCTAACATCGATATATTTTGCGATTTCTTGAACTAAAATACCGCCAAACGAAACTCCGATTAAAACTGGGTTTTCACGTTTAATTTTTTTGGCAATTCTTTTAGCGTACTCGTCCAAAGACTCCTTAGCCAGCGGAATCTCCCATTCTAAAAGATGGACTTCAAAATCAGCCTCCGAAAGTTGTATTCTCTCAAAAATCGCGGTACTTGCCGCTAATCCCGGCATAAAATAAACTGGTATTTTACTCATAATTGTGCTTCGATATTTTACAACAGATTGCCATCTAATTATTACAAATTCCCTATAAAATTAATTTTTTTATTGAAACCAACTTCGAATCTACCTTTATATTAGCAATAAATTATGACTGCTTCTCCTCAGAAATCTAAAACTGAAGGCAAAGCACCTTTAGTATAAGCTAAGATCAATTGCTACCTTTCCTTTCGATATTTATGCCATTCCCTTCCAATGTGTCTTAAAATATTAAAACTCCATTCGGTAATAAAGAGGAAAAGTGATTCAGATCAAAAGTACCCGAACAAGAGTAGAACACTGCGAAATTAATACGAACCAAAATTAACTTACAAAAACGCTGTAAGTACTTATGTTTACTGACAAAGAGTACGTTAACATCAAGTTATAAGTTAAAATAATTTGATACTGAGAAGCAAAGCAATACCTTTGTAAAGGTTTTTTTATAAAAAAAACATAATACTATAACTATAATATTAGTTCATTGACAAACTTTTTTTTATTTTCTAATTTTAGAAAACAACACTACCACACTACATAAGGCACACTTCCTTATAAAACGGCGTCTATCTGTTTTTTTACTTATGGTCATTAGCATTAAATAACCAAGTTTTGATAGCCAGAAGCAATCAAGAAAGCGGTTGGTTTTTATTAATTTGAAATAAAAACAACACTAAATTTAAAAATACTATTGGTTGAAATACCAATAAATCCTCAATAATAAAACTTGGATAAACATTATCCAGGTCATAAATACTTAAATAAACAATATGGAACAATCTAGCATCATCATGGAAATCAAAGACAATACTTTCGCAAGACAATTTGAAACCACAGTAGAAGAAGGGTTAGTTTCAGTTGAATATTCTTTTCAAGAAAAAAAAATATTTTTGACCAAAATAAATACCCCTGATCAGTTTGAAAATGAAGAATTTGTAGCTCAGTTACTTTCTGAAATAATGGCAATTGCGATTGAACGAAAATTAAAAGTAGTTCCAATACTTCCAAAAATCGTGGTATTTTTTAAAAAAAATCCCATTTACAAAGAACTACTTCCTCCTGGAATTAGGCTTTAAAAAAAGAGAAATACCTTTTGTTTTTTTATTGCTCCTCTTTTTTACTTTTAGAATTATTAGACCTTTTGGTTTCTCGAGCTGACTGTCTTATTTGACGATTAGTTGGAGTGGCTGGAATTGGTCTGACCTGACGTCTCGTCGATTCTCTAATTTGTTCTCTTGTGGAAGGCTGCACCTGACGTCGTGTTGATTCTCTATTTTGTTCTCTTGTAGAAGGCTGCACCTGACGTCTCGTTGATTCTCTATTTTGTTCTCTCAAGGAAGGTTGCACTTGTTGTCTCGTAGATTCTCTATTCTGCTGTCTTGTTGAAGGTCTGACTTGTTGTCTTGCCGGCGCTCTGTTTTCTCTTATTATTTCTTGTCTCGAAGGCCTTCTAATGGGAGCGGCGGGTCTTTTAAACATTCTTCCTTCATAAGTATTTCTATAAGCTCCGCTCATTCTGTTTCTTTCTACGATACGAGAGGTTGTTCGTCTTTTTTGATAATAAGAATAATTAGCAGGATACCTTACATAGGCTACTCTTCGATAATAAGGACTTCTATAATAATGATAGTGAATATCCCAATAGTTATAATATACGATGGGACTCCATGGAAAGTAATACCTAGGATAATATCCCCAATGCCAAGGCGAGATATATACCGAAAAGGCTGGCGAGAAAAGATACGCTACTATGGGCCAGCTATCGACATAAACCACAGTATTGCTATAATTATTTTCTCTAGCAATTACTGCCAGATCATCGACGTAGCCAGGATTTGGCGTTTCGGCACTACTATACGAAGGTTCTACAATGTAATCTTCCCCATACAAAGCTACATCTCCAATAACTTGCACAATAACTCTACCCGAATTATTTTTACTGACTTCAATAACCGCCACATCTTGATATTCCGTACTACTAACCGCTACACGCAGCACAATGGAATGAAAATGCCCTTGATCGTAACTCAACACTGAAATATAATCAACTAGATTGTCATTGTTCAAATCCAGATTATTAATATTAGAATCCTTAGAGTTAATTGCTCTTTCAAATTCCTCCAATGTTTTTGAATCTTGAAAAACATCCAAAACTGCGTACAGATTAAGATTATCTCCCGGCAACCCCAAGGCTCTAACTTCACTTGGCGTTTGGGCAAATAATGAACTACTGGAAAAACCTGTAATTAAGAATAGTACAGTTAAAATTAAATATTTCATGTTTAGTAATTTTAAATATTGCTAGTATACTCAATTACAAGATACAAAATATAAAAACACAATATACTAACAATCAATATTTTAACTATTTTATTTAAAACCCACCTTCAGAAGTATCAATTTTAATCTAATACATAAAATACCTTACCGTAAAGAAAACGGCATTTGAATAAATCGTATAATTTTCACTTTTTTTTATTGCTATAAATTTCAATTCTGCTACACACAATTAAAAATCTACATCCTATTTTTTAATTTTTTTTCAGGTTATCGATTTTCTTGCGCGATAGGAAAAAATATAGCACCTTAAAAATTTCATGGCGATAATTTTACTATATTTAACCTTGTTGAAGGAATATCAGTAACTCGATTAGACACAAATAATAAAATCAAAACCCGTTACTTTTTGACTGTTTTTAATGAATCAGTCATAATCGTATTTCTATTTTTGTACTAAATTGGTTTATAAATTCACACATCTATACATTCAAAACGCAAAAAAACTCACTCAACAATTTATTATACTATGGAAACACCAATTAAGATGAAAAAATATCTAGCTCTTTCCATTCTTACTTTTTTCTCGTTTGCAGGTTATGCTCAAATAGACGTTTCTATATCCCTAGAGAAAGCAATTGAAAAAGCAATTGAAAAAAACAGTTCTATCAAAAACAAGGAACTTGAAATTGAAAAATTAAATCTACAGGAAAAGAGTGTCTGGAATAAATACATCCCAACTGTGGATGCTACTGCTATTTATTCCTATTTTGATAATCGACTGACCATAGACCTCCCTACTGCAACTATTCCTATTGTTAATTACCCCCTATTTGACGGAAAAACAGCTTTCGATAATTATGGAAATCTTTTCAACGGAAGTGTAATGGCAAAAACGGTTTTGTTTAGTGGCTTGCAAATTCCAAACGGAGCAAAAGCACTTCAACAAAAAGCCAAAGGAACAGAGTATCTGAAAGAATCTGAGAAAGATGGGGTCATCAAAGAAGTCATCAACAGTTTTGATCAGCTCGCCTTATTAAATGAAGTCGAAAAATTAGTAAATGACAGTGATAAAAGATTGCAGACGGAAACGAAAAGAGTTACAAGAGCAATTGAAGAAGGACTTGCCATTCCTTATGACAGAGATAAAATAAAGTTAGCTTCATTAGAATTAGAATCAAAAAAAATTGAATTGGAAGGAAAACGGAAATTAGTCTATAAAAAAATTCAATACCTGACTGGTTATTCCGTTTCTGAGATTGACGCAGTTCAATATAATCTAGTTCCCTATTTAATTGCATCAGATAAATTATCTACCGAAAACAAACAAGAAATTAAAGCGCTAGAGTCTTTTAAAATGGCAAATGAATTTCTATTAAAAAAGGAAAAAGGAACTTTCCTTCCTACTTTGGGCGCTTTTGGTGGAGTTTCTTATTCCAGTCTATTTAATGCCCAAACTACGACCCCAATAATTACCGGAATAAATGAAGCCTTGTATTTAGGACTGAACGAAATGACAATCAGCCAAAATTGGGTTGTTGGTGCTGCGATGAAATGGGAAGTTTTTGCTGGTTTTGAGAGAAAACATAAAGTCCATGAAGCCAAAATTAACATTGAACAAATTCAAAACCAGATTGATGACACAAAAGAGAAATTACAATTGCTCTTAGAGAACAACTTTGTAAATTATTCGGTTTTAAATCAAAAAATTGAAATTGCAGAACAGCAAGAAAAGGCTGCGGCAAACAATTTGAACATGGCAACAAAACAATATAAAGAAGGTTTAATAACTGTTTCGGAACGTTTAGAAGCTGAAAATGATTCCTTCAAAGCCTCGGTCAATAAAATAAATATTTTAGTCGAACAACGATTATCAGCTATTGAAACTATCATAGCAACTGGAGAATTAACAAAAAATCTATCAAAATAAAAGCTGGAATTTATGAGAAAAATAATCGCTTTACTGATTCTTGCAACTCTTTTTATTAGTTGTGGAAAAACAAAAAATGACAATCAAATTCAAGGTAAAATTGAAAAAGAGCAAATTGGCGTCGTGAGTAAAATTCCCGGTAAAATTTTAAAAATATATGTAAAAGAGGGGGATTTGGTAAAAAAAGGAGACACCTTAGCCATTTTGGACATTCCTGAAGTCGATGCAAAAAAGACTCAAGCGCAAGGGGCTTTGACTTCGGCAAACGCGCAATACGACATGGCCGTAAACGGAGCAACCGACAATCAAATCAAACAACTGGAAGCTAAAAAAAGAGGACTGAAAGAACAGTATGAATTTGCCCAAAAATCAATCAAACGACTAAGTAACATGCTAAAAGATTCATTAGTTTCACAGCAAACCTATGATGAAACGTTTGCAAAATACCAAGGGGCGCTAGCACAGTATAATGCCGTTCAAGCAGAATTAGACGATGCCAAAAACGGAGCAAGGAAAGAGCAGCAAACTATGGCACTTGGCCAACAAGACCGGGCTTTAGGTGCTTTGCAAGAAGTCAAAGCTGCAGATAAGGAACGATACGTGCTTGCACCGCAAGACATGAGCATTGAGACCATCACATTAAACCTAGGTGAACTGGCGTTACCAGGATATACATTATTTAATGGTTACATTACAAACAGTACGTATTTTCGTTTTACGATTCCAGAAAACAAATTAAGTAGAATAAAAAAAGGACAAGATATAAGCGTGCATGTTGTCTATAATAACAAAGACATCAAGGGAACGGTTACCACAATCAAGCAATTGGGAGCTTACGGAAATATTGCTACCGCTTACCCAGATTACGAAATGCAGGAAAGTTTATTTGAAATAAAAATAAGCCCAATAAACATTCAAGAAACCAAAGAATTAATTTCGAAAACAACAGTAACTTTAACACTATAACAATGCAAATTTTTTTAGATCTTCTCAAAAGAGAATTCAAGTTATTTTGGCAAAACAAAGTACTTCGACTGTTGTTTATTGGAGCTCCGCTGCTATATGGAATAATGTTAGGCTATGTTTATGAAAAAGGGAAAGTGACGAATTTACCAATACTGGTTGTGGATGAGGACCAAAGTGAAATGAGCGCAACAGCAATCCAAATGTTTGAAGATAATGAAGTGTTACATATTGCTTCTCTTCTTTACGACCAGAAAAACATTTCGGAAATTACCATTCAAAAAGACGCTGCCTGTGTGGTCATTATCCCCAAAGGATTTGAAAAAATGGTACTCACAAGGAAATACCCCGAGATTGTCACTATTGTAAATGCATCTAATATTTTGACGGCTAATTATGCATCATCAGCGATTCAACTTTGTTTGGGGACATTAAAAGTGGGAGT
Organism: Flavobacterium sp. Arc2; assembly: GCF_041431385.1. Lineage (NCBI taxonomy): Bacteria > Pseudomonadati > Bacteroidota > Flavobacteriia > Flavobacteriales > Flavobacteriaceae > Flavobacterium > Flavobacterium sp. Arc2. The sequence continues at coordinate 91,134 of NZ_JASMRH010000001.1, forward strand.
TCAACTAGAAACATTACGCAAACAAGGCGTCCCCGAAAAGATAATTAGCTCACAATATGAACCGTTTAAAACTACCTATATAAAAAAATACAATCGCAGTTCCAACTACATGTATTTTCTTTGGCCAGGAGTTTTGGGTGCCGTTTTGCAACAGGTTTTACTTCTTGGCCTAGCGCTTTCCTTTGCTTCAGAATTTGAACTAGGAACATTTAAAAATTTAATAGAAAAATGCCCCTCATTAATTAAATTGATTGCCGTAAAAATTATACCCTACTTAATAATGAGTTTTGGTCTTTGGATTTTATACTGGTTGTTTACGCTTTGGTTTAGAATCCCGGTTTATGACAACATCTTTCCGCTTACAATTGTTGCAGGAATTTTCATTGTTGCCACCAGTTTTATGGGGATTTTAGTCAGTATCATGATACCATCACAAATTAAAGCCACCGAAGTTTTGATGGTAGTTGCAACACCTAGTTTTATATTAAGTGGATTTACTTGGCCCTTAAGCCAGATGCCTATTTGGGTTCAAGAAGTTGCAAATGCGATTCCGCTAACTCATTTCTTAAAAGCTTTTCGGGTATTAATTATAGAAAGAGGAAACTTTTCGCAAACCCATGACTCCATTATCAATTTGTTAATTATAAGTTTTATATGTGGCATTCTCTCCTACATCGCTTTGTATTTTAAAAAGAAAAATGTTTTGAAAACCGAAGTTTAATCCAATAAAAAAGGCATAAGAATGAACTTACGCCTTTTTTGTCTCAATTTTATAAAAATTATTTCTCTATTTCTTTCATGCTATCCATTTTCTTATGTGCTAAGAAACCAGTTATATCTTCAAAATGCTCTACTACTCTTTTGTTTCCAAATTCAAAAACCTTCGTCGCTAGTCCGTCAAGGAAATCCCTGTCGTGAGAAACTAAGATTAAAGTTCCGTCAAAATCACGTAGTGCATCTTTAATGATGTCTTTCGTCTTCATGTCCAAGTGATTTGAAGGCTCATCCAGAATCAACAAGTTAACTGGCTCTAACAATAATTTAATCATTGCTAAACGTGTTTTCTCTCCTCCTGAAAGCACTTTTACTTTTTTAGTCACATCATCTCCGTGAAACATGAAAGCGCCTAAGATATCCTTAATTTTAGTTCTTACATCCCCTACTGCGATATCATCAATAGTTTCAAAAATAGTTGCATTCTCGTTTAATAAAGCAGCTTGATTTTGAGCAAAATAACCAATTTGCGCATTATGACCAATCTCCAGACTTCCCGCATCAATACCAATTTCTTTCATGATGGCTTTAATCATTGTCGACTTTCCTTCACCATTTTTTCCAACGAAAGCTACTTTTTCGCCTCTTTCGATAACAATATTAGCATCCTTGAAAACCACATGGTCTCCATAAGCTTTTGAAAGGTCTTTTACAATTACAGGGTATTGACCTGAACGAACTGCTGCAGGAAATTTTAATTTTAATGCCGAAGTATCTACTTCATCCACCTGCACTATAACCAACTTTTCTAACATCTTAACACGGGATTGAACGGCATCTGTTTTAGAAAAAGTCCCTTTAAAGCGGTCAATAAAAGTTCTATTGTCAGCAATCATACGTTGTTGTTCATCGTACGCTTTTTGCTGATGAATACGTCTGTCTTTACGCAATTCTAAATAATGGGAGTACTTCGCTTTATAATCATAAATACGCCCCATAGTAACTTCTATAGTACGATTTGTAATATTATCAACAAAAGCTCTATCATGGGAAATTACCACAACTGCTTTGGCCGAATTAATCAAGAAGTCTTCTAGCCATTGGATACTTTCAATATCCATGTGATTTGTAGGCTCATCCAGTAAAATCAAATCTGGTTTTTGCAAAAGGATTTTAGCTAACTCAATTCGCATTCTCCATCCTCCAGAAAATTCAGAAGTCTGTCTTGTAAAGTCCTCACGAACAAAACCCAACCCGATTAATATTTTCTCTACTTCAGCTTCATAGTTCACCTCTTCAATTGCATAGAATTTCTCGCTTAAGTCAGAAACGCGCTCAATCAATTTCATATATGCATCACTTTCATAATCCGTACGAATCGTCAATTGCTCGTTGATTTCATCTATCTCCGCTTTCATACCGAAAATTTCGCCAAATGCTTTAGAGGTTTCCTCCATAACAGTAGCTCCGTCAGTAGTTAACAAATGTTGAGGCAAATAAGCCACCACTGCTTCTTTTGGTGCTGAAATATTCCCTGTTGACGGCTTGCTTTGTCCGGCAATAATTTTAAGAAGTGTCGACTTTCCTGCTCCATTTTTACCCATTAGGGCAATCTTATCATTTTCATTTATAGCAAAAGAGACATCGCTAAAAAGGGTGGTTCCACCAAACTGTACTGAAATATCGTTAACTGTAATCATTGAATTGTAAATTTGTAGATTCGGCTATTCGTTACCATGAAAACCGATTTGTTTTAAAAAGTGCAAAGATAGATTAAATAAGTAGTTTGTTTGCAATAAAATAAAAGCTTCCAGAAACAGAATAAAGATCTGATCTCTGGAAGCTTTTAAAGGTCGTAACAAAAAAACTACTCTTGTTTATTTTTATTTATTGTATGCCATATATGCGCATTTGACACCCCAATATCTTCTGGATTAAAAACAGGGTCTTTGCCCGCCTTTCGTTGTTTTTCGTAATCCTTCAAGGCTAACAATGCAGGCTTTTGTAGAAGAATAATGGCAATAATATTAAACCACGCCATTAGTCCAACTCCTAAATCTCCAATATTCCAAGCTAATTTTGCTTGATTGATAGAGCCATACATAATCACGACCATCATTAATACTTTAAGTAAATGACTGTATATAGGAGAATTCAGATTCCTTGTCAAATAAGCGATGTTTGTTTCTGCAATATAGTAATAGGCCAAAATTGTAGTAAATGCGAAGAAAAATAATGCAATCGCAACAAAGTAAGAACCAAAACCAGGAAAAACACTATCCATGGCGCTTTGTGTAAACCCAGGGCCGGCAGAAACATTTTCTGCTCCCTGATATAAAAACTGCGTAGCACCATTAGCTCCTAACACAGGATTTTGAACATTGTATTTACCAGTGATTAGTAACATAAATCCAGTAGCTGAACAAACTAATAAAGTATCGATATAAACCGAGAATGATTGTACTAAACCTTGTTTAGTGGGATGCGAAACATTTGCTGCTGCTGCAATATGCGGTGCTGTACCCTGTCCTGCTTCATTAGAATAAATCCCTCTTTTTACACCCCATTGAATGGCTAAACCAAAAACAGCTCCAAAACCAGCTTCCATATTAAAAGCACTTCTAAAAACTAAAGCAACGACTCCTGGAAGTTGATCGATATCAATCGCAATGATCACCAATACTATAATAATGTAACCAATGGCCATTATTGGAACAACGAATTCAGTAAACTTGGCAATTCTTTTTACACCACCAAATACAATAGCACCAAATATTAACGCTACTACAATTCCTGATTTCCAAGTTTCTATTTCGAATGCATTCTGTATTCCGTCTGCCACAGAATTAGCTTGAACTCCTGGTAATAATACCCCTGCAGAAACGATAGAAACTATCGCAAACAAGATACCAAACCATTTCACTCCTAACCCTCTCTCAATATAAAAAGCAGGTCCACCACGAAATTCACCTAAATGTTTCTCTTTATAAATTTGTGCCAAAGTAGCTTCAACAAAAGCGGTGCTTGCCCCTAAAAAAGCAACCATCCACATCCAGAATAAAGCGCCAGGCCCTCCAAAAGCAATCGCCGTAGCTACCCCTGCAATATTCCCTGTACCCACTCTACCTGCAAGAGACATTGATAATGCCTGAAAAGAAGAAACTCCAGACTCAGAGCTTTTACCATCAAATAATAATCGGAACATCTCTTTGATATGACGCACTTGCAAGAAACGTGTTCTTATAGAAAAATAAAGCCCAGTTCCTAAACACAAAGCGATTAAAGCATTACTCCAAACAAAATCATTTAATACTCCAATAATCTCTTCCATAAATTTATTTTACATTAATAATTATCAAAAAAAGAGCAAAACAAACGTTTTGCAACTTTTTTTTGATAAAACTATAACATATGAATAAAAAAAACTAACGAACAGCTATATAAAATAACAGAAACTGATTATTTAACTAAAAAAAACTCACCAATAAAAAGAGTGCTTTTTAAACAAAACCCCTACTTTTAACAAAATACTCAATGTTTATTGAAATAATTATCAAAAACCAACAACTCTCACAACAAAAAAATGCTTCATTAGTAGATAATGAAGCATTTTAAATATTTTACAAATAGATTAAAGCATTTATTCTTTTCTCCATTTTTTTGTCTCTTCGAACACATGCTCTAAAATTGCCGCTTCTTTCTCGTCAAAATCTAAATTTCTACGACTCATTACGATTCTTGCCGTTTCAAATGCTTTTTTAGTGATGTAAGTAGAAAAACCAGAAGCACCACCCCAAGAAAAACTCGGTACAAAATTACGCGGAAAGCCACTACCAAAAATGTTTGCACTAACCCCTATTACGGTTCCTGTATTAAACATGGTATTAATTCCACACTTACTGTGATCCCCCATCATCAACCCACAAAACTGCAGTCCGGTTTTAGCAAAACCTTCTGTTTCATAACTCCATAGTTTTACTTCTTCATAGTTGTTTTTCAGATTCGAATTATTACTGTCAGCGCCAATGTTACACCATTCTCCCAGTACTGAATTTCCCAAAAAGCCATCATGTCCTTTATTAGAATAAGCTGAAATAACAGAGTTGTTTATCTCTCCGCCTATTCTAGAGTAAGGTCCTACAGTAGTAGCACCATATACTTTGGCCGCCATTTTAACTACAGCGCCTTCACACAAGGCAAATGGCCCGCGGATTACGGAACCTTCCATAATCTCAGCATCCTTCCCTATATAAATAGGGCCTGAAGAAGCATTTAAAGTAACAAACTCTAGCTTTGCTCCTTCTTCGATAAATATATTTTCGTGCCCAAGTACATTGACACTTTTCGGAATTGGTTTTGATTTTCTATCTGCCGTCAAAAATTCGAAGTCTTCGCGAATCGCAGCATCATTTTTTGAGAAAATATCCCAAGTATGCATCACAGTTAAACAGTCATCATTGTATTCAATAATCTCATAAGAATCAAAATTAACTTCTTCCTGATTTTCATCTGTATAAAATGCAACAACTTCTTCTCCTTTAAAGATAACTTGATTTGGCTCTAAATTGATCACCATTTCGACCAGAACAGCATTAGGAAGAAAAGAAGCATTAATCATTACATTCTCTTCTAACTCTACCATTGGATATTTATCTGATAAATATTCCTCAGTTAATGTTGTAGTAGTAGAACCCAAATGCATTTCCCATTTTTGACGAATTGTCATAATCCCAATTAGAATATCAGCTACAGGACGCGTAAAAGTAAAAGGCAACAAGGCATTTCGAGCGGGTCCGTCAAAAAGTATGTAATTCATAATATTTATATTTGTGGAGGGTCAAGTCTCAACTTGGCCGTACATTAATTTATTTTTAAATAAAGCTCAAAGTTACAAAGTTTTCAAATAGATAAAAATAAAAAAGCCTCCCAATAAGGAAGGCTTTAGTATGTTTAAAAACAAGCTACAATTATTTAGCGTGTTTAGCGTATTTAGTTTTGAACTTGTCAATACGTCCTGCAGTATCGATAAGTTTGTTTTTTCCTGTGTAAAAAGGGTGAGATGTTCTAGAGATCTCTAATTTTACAACTGGGTATTCAACACCGTCAACTGTAATTGTTTCTCTTGTATCCGCAGCAGATTTAGTGATAAAAACGTCTTCATTCGACATGTCTTTAAATGCAACTAATCTGTAATTTTCTGGGTGCGTACCTTTTTTCATCTTTTTTTATTTGTTTGGCTATAACTTGTTTTGAAGCTTTTCTTTCGACAGAAAAGGTGTAAACTCATTATAACTTTTTGTTTTACACTATTATTTTGAGTGTGCAAATTTACAATTATTTTTCAATAAACAAATCTTTGTTTCATTTTTTTTATTAAATCGTAAAAACTGTTTTTTGTAGCCCAATATATCGGGAATTGTTATATTTGTGGATTAATAAATAAAGTCTCTATGGAAAAAAGTGTATCCCCAGGCAAGTCTGGACTAGTATATGGTGTGTTATTTGGTGTTATAATGGTTCTCGAATTTGTAATTATGTACATAATAGGTATGCGATCCTTAGTAGGAACGAGCGCCGGAGTGATTGTCAACATTGCTAATTACTTAATACTACCCTTACTATTCATCTATTTAGGATGCATCAACTATAAGAAAAATTTAAATAACGGCTTCATTTCCTTTGGTGAATGTCTAAAGGTAGGAGTATCTATCACATTTATAGCAGGACTAGTATATGGTATATTTAATATTGTCTTTAATTATGTTTTTCCTGAGTTTATTAATGAGATGATTTCTATTTCTAAAGATGCAATGATTAAACAAAACCCTAACATAACGAGTTCTGATATGGAAACGGGACTTGCAATGATGAAAAAATTCATGAATCCTCTAATTGTCTTTCCAGTTACAATTGCAATGTATTCGTTTATTGGATTGATTTATTCGTTAATTGTTGGTGCAATTGTAAAAAACCAAAATCCCCAAAGCCTTTAATTAATGAATTTATCCATACTCATACCCCTTCTTAACGAGGAAGAATCACTAAAAGAGCTTTATACCTGGATTATTAAAGTGATGCAATCGAACAATTATTCCTATGAAATCATTTTTTTAGATGATGGTAGTACGGACAATTCCTGGTCGATTATCGAAGAATTTGCAGCTGAAAACCCAAATGTAAAAGGAATCCGTTTCATGAAAAACTTTGGCAAATCCCAAGCTTTACACGCTGGTTTTGCTAAAGCAAAAGGCGATGTTATCATAACAATGGATGCCGACTTACAAGATAGTCCTGAAGAAATTCCGGGACTATACAATATGATTACTTCCCAAAACTTTGATTTAGTTTCTGGCTGGAAAAAGAAGCGCTACGATTCTGTGGTCGCTAAAAACCTACCTTCAAAATTATTCAATTGGGCAGCCAGAAAAACGTCTGGCGTAGAGCTAAACGATTTCAATTGCGGGTTAAAAGCCTATAAAAACATAGTCGTAAAAAACATTGAAGTTTCGGGCGAAATGCACCGATACATTCCGGTTTTGGCAAAAAATGCCGGTTTTGGGAAAATTGGAGAAAAAGTGGTACAGCATCAAGCTAGAAAATACGGGGAAACTAAATTTGGAATGGAACGTTTCATAAATGGCTTCCTAGATTTAATTACGATTTGGTTTCTTTCCCGTTTTGGAAAAAGACCAATGCATTTATTTGGAGCCATGGGATCATTAATGTTTATTATTGGTTTTTTATTGGCAGGATACATTGGAGTATCAAAACTATACCATATGTATTTAAACATGCGCTATAGCTTAGTTACTAATAATCCATGGTTTTTTATTGCCTTAACTACAATGGTACTGGGTACTCAATTGTTTTTGGCAGGATTTCTTGGCGAAATAATTTTACGCACAAAAAGCAACGAAGAACGCTATAAAATTTCGAGTGAAGTTAATTTATAACTCGACACTGACAGTATCGACATAATACGCTATAATTGAACACATAGAGCGTACCAACGATTCGAGAATAGGAAGTTGCTTCAAAAACGAAAGCTGACAATGCAGTCAGTATTTTTAAAATTTAAACTAAAAGCTTAAAACATATATAAATGGAAATCAAACAAAACATTTTGAATGCGGCAAACGAATGGTTAACTCCAACATTTGATGCAGCAACACAGTTAGCTGTAAAAGAATTAAAAGCTGGTTCTCCAAAAGAACTAGAAGAGAGCTTCTATAAAGATCTTGAATTTGGAACTGGCGGAATGCGCGGTGTAATGGGCGTTGGAAACAATAGAATCAATAAATACACCCTTGGAAAGAGTACTCAAGGACTTTCTGATTACTTACACAAAGCTTTTCCTAATCAACCTCTAAAAGCTGCTATCGCTTACGACTGTCGTCATAACAGTGATACTTTAGCAAAAATAGTTGCCGATGTTTTCTCTGCAAACGGAATAGAAGTATTTTTATTTTCAGAATTAAGACCAACACCAGAATTATCATTTGCCGTTAAGCATTTAGGATGTCAATGCGGAATTGTACTTACAGCATCTCACAATCCTCCTGAATATAACGGATACAAAGTATACTGGGAAGATGGCGGACAAATTGTTCCCCCAGAAGATGCAGCAATTATAGGTACTATCGAAAAGCTAAACTTCAATCAAATTAAGTTTGAGGCTAATGAAGATTTAATTCATTATATAGGTGCCGAAGTAGATGCCGCTTTCATAAAGTCATCTATTGAAAACGCAAGTTTTAACACTCCCGCTGAAGCGAAAGAAAACCTAAATGTTGTTTTTACTTCATTGCACGGGACTTCCATAACACTAGTTCCTGACACTTTATCACAAGCGGGTTACACCAATGTGCATATTGTAGAAGAGCAAAGAGTTCCAAACGGTGATTTCCCAACTGTAAAATCTCCAAATCCAGAAGAGCCAGAAGCCTTGACGATGGCTTTAGCTTTAGCTGATAAAACAAATGCAGATATCGTTATTGGGACTGATCCTGATTGTGACCGTTTAGGAGTTGCTGTTCGTAATAACGAAGGTCAAATGACTTTGTTAAACGGAAATCAAACTATGATTTTGATGACTGCTTTTCTATTAGAAAAATGGAAAAATGCAGGTAAACTAAATGGAAATCAATTTGTTGGTTCGACGATTGTCTCTACTCCAATGATGATGGAATTAGCTACAAACTACGGCGTAGAATGCAAAATTGGATTGACTGGTTTTAAATGGATTGCCAAAATGATCAAAGATTTTCCTGCTCAGGAATTCATTGGTGGTGGCGAAGAAAGTTTTGGTTATATGGTAGGCGATGCAGTACGTGATAAAGATGCCGTTGCCGCTACCCTATTAATATGTGAATTAGCTGCGCAAGCAAAAGCTAAAGGAAGTACCGTTTATAAAGAGTTATTGCAATTATACGTTGATAACGGATTCTACAAAGAGTTCTTAGTTTCTATCACCAAAAAAGGAATCGAAGGACTGCAAGAAATAAATCAAATGATGATTGACTTGCGTGAAAACCCATTAAAAGAAATCAACGGACAAAGAGTGATAATAGTCGAAGATTACCAATCTTCTATAGCAAAGAACATATTAGACGGTTCAGAAACTACAATGGACATTCCTAAATCGAATGTTTTAATTTATTACACAGAAGACGGATCTAAAATTTGTGCGAGACCAAGCGGAACGGAGCCTAAAATAAAATTCTATATCAGCGTCAATACTATATTAGATTCAGTTGATGATTTCAAAGAAGTAGAAGCTGTTTTAGATCAAAAAATTAAAAATATTATTATTGCAATGCAATTGAACTAATGGATAAAAGTTTATTAAAATTAATACCTTATACAAAACCATATAAGTCACATATCATCTGGAATGTGGTGTACAATGTTTTATACGCATTGTTTAGCACTATTTCTATGCTTACGCTACTCCCCGTACTTGAAGTACTTTTTGGCAAAACAAAAGCAGTACTAACTAAACCAGTATATACAGGAATAGGAGACATAAAGCAGTTTGGTACGGATTATATGTATTACCAAATTTCAGCACTTACAAAAGAGAACAGCATTCAAGTTGCGCTTTTATTTGTAGTCTTAATGGTAATAACCACATTTTTACTAAAAAACGTATTTAATTATTTGGCTTCACATCATATTATGCACCTGAAGAATGGTGTTTTAAGAGATTTGAGAAAATCTATGTATAATAAAATCATAGAATTGCCTATATCTTACTATTCTGAAAAAAGAAAAGGAGATATCATGGCACGTATGCTTGGTGATGTCAACGAAGTACAGAATTCGTTTTTCTCCATTCTAGAACTAGTTGTAAAAGAACCGCTTACTATTGTTTTTGCATTAGCAACGATGTTTATAATAAGTACAAAACTAACTTTGTTTGTTTTAATTTTCATGCCTATTTCAGGATGGATTATTTCAAAATTAGCCAAAAACTTACGAGCAAAATCATTGCAAGCACAAAAAGAAAGTGGATTCTTAATTTCTATTGTTGATGAAACTTTAGGAGGATTGAAAGTAATCAAAAGTTATAATGCTGAACCTAATTTCAAAAATAGATTTAATGATTCGGTAACGAGATTATTAAATTTAACGAATAGCATAGGAAGTAGAAACAATCTAGCCACGCCATTAAGTGAATTTCTAGGAGTCACAACCATAGCCGTTTTACTTTTCTATGGTGGTAATTTAGTTCTTATCGAAAAAACGCTAGATGGATCTGCTTTTATTGTCTATCTAACATTGGCATTCAATATTCTTACCCCGGCCAAAGCAATCTCTAAAGCATCGTATTCCGTAAAAAATGGATTAGCGGCTGCAGAGCGCGTTTTTGAAGTTTTGGAAGTGGAAAACGAAATTACATCGAAAGAAAATGCCATTGTAAAAAATACTTTTGAGTCAGACATCACGATCAAAAACATTAACTTCAAATACGAAGACGAAAATGTCTTAAAAGACTTTTCACTTCAAGTTAAAAAAGGACAAACGGTAGCACTGGTAGGACAATCAGGTAGCGGAAAAAGCACCATTGCTAATCTATTGACCCGTTTTTATGATGTCAATGAAGGGATAATCAGTATCGATGGAATAAACATACAAGACCTAAACCTACAGTCTCTTCGTGGACTAATGGGGCTGGTTACGCAAGACAGCATTTTATTTAATGACACTATAAAAGCAAATATTTCATTAGGAAAACTAGATGCTACAGATGATGAAATTATTGAGGCCTTAAAAATTGCTAATGCTTATGAATTCGTACAAGAATTACCAAAAGGCATTCACACTAACATTGGAGACAGCGGAAATAAACTTTCTGGTGGTCAAAAACAAAGACTTTCAATCGCTCGTGCAGTTTTAAAAAATCCTCCAATTATGATTTTGGATGAGGCTACATCAGCACTAGATACCGAAAGCGAAAAATTTGTTCAGATAGCCTTGGAAAACATGATGCAAAACAGAACGTCTATTGTAATTGCTCACCGTCTTTCGACCATTCAAAAAGCAGATACTATTATAGTGATGCAAAAAGGAAAAATTGTAGAACAAGGGAACCATGACGAATTAATGGCGCTGAATGGAATGTACAATAAATTAGTTACTATGCAGTCATTTGAATAATGGCTGTTAATTTTTTTGTTCAAGGTTTATCCATCAAGTATAATCTTTAAATTATTTAGTTTTTAAATCTTTAAACGAAAAAAATGTATCTAAACAACCCGAATATTAAACTCCCCGACGACCCTGACACGATTATATGGAAGTATTTAGACCTATCTAAATTTTTAGATTTGTTAATGTCCAGAAAACTTTTCATGTCACGCTCTGATAAATTCGAGGATCAATACGAAGGTACTTTTAGCGAACCTACCTATGAAGAAATCAGAAAACTATCTATCGATAATCCTGATTTTTTAAAATTTTACAAAACACACCGTGAAAAAGTAGCAATTAGCAGTTGGCATATCAACGAATATGAATCCTTTGCCATGTGGCAAATATTTACTCAAAATAGTGAAGGACTCGCGATACAATCCACAATAGGACGATTACAAAATGCACTTGCACCCGAAAACAATTACAAACAGTATATTGGTGAGGTAAATTATATTGATTACAAAAAAGAATACATCCCTTTTGACGATATGTTTTTCCCGTTTTTATTTAAAAGAAAAAGCTTTCAATACGAGCGGGAAGTACGTATTATCTCGGATGTCGCCGAAAAAAGTAACATTACGTTAAATGACGGCTTAAAAATCAATGTGGATCTCAGTCAACTAATTGAAAAAATCTACATCCACCCAAAATCAGAAAACTGGTATAAAAACCTAGTTATTCAATTAGTGAAACAACTTGGTTTTGATTTTACTATTGAAAAATCAGACTTGGAGAGTGATATCCTAATTTAGTATTTCGCTACTATTTTAAATTGGTTCGTAGCTAGATACTTTCCAGTCATTATTTGACAGATCGATATAGTTGTAATGTACCACGTCATTTTTATCAAATTGCCCATTTTTATTTGTGTCTTCAACTGTTCTAAAATACAATCGGCTTTTAGAATCGATTAAACTCCAATCAATCAATTCCTCTAAATCTGCTGACACTTTTGTAAATCGCTCTCCGCTAATATCACTTAAGTATAAGGATTTAATATCACTGCTATCTAATTTCCCATCTCTGTTCGTATCCGTATCAAACATAGTGTAAACCATAATTTGTTTTTTAGCTCTATCAGAAACAGACTTTAAATAAGTTGCCGTTTGAATTAAAGCAGGTTTATCAGTTAATGGTCGTATCGAATCAGAATCGGTTTTTTGAAATTTTAAGTTTTGTAAATAACCGGTAATCTCATTTTCACCATAGTTAGAAATCGTAAAACTCAAATCAATAACACTAGAAGATCCATATCTTGCTTTTGTTCCTCTTTCATAAACTCTTAAGTCTCCTACTGGATGAATCAAATAATCAGTCCCTTCCATCTGAATAGGTAAATCAGAAATGGCTACTTGTGTAGAATCTACCTTAGAGATACCTTTCCCTTTATTGGCAGCATCATAAATTACTTTAGGCTTTTCCACTTCTTCCTTACAACTGGCTAGAAGCAAAACAATACTACTTAATAGGGCTATATGTAATTTTTTCATAGTGATGTAATATTAAAATAAATTCAAATGTAATGATTTTTAAAAATGGTTCTGATATTTATAACCAATTTATATGATAAAATGGATGCTTACCGAAAGCTACTCCTAACTCTAAACTACAACCTGGCACTCAACTTAACATTGAAAACCCTAGTAGTCATATAATTTGGAATTGCATATTCGTTTTTAGAATAAACATCTCGCACCCACGTATTCGTAATTGCATTTTGATTGTTAAAAAGATTAAAAATCTCTAATCCTATAGCAAGCTCTTTAAAATTCCCTAGCCAATTTGTCTTTGGTGTCCCTGAAGTATTATCCAATAACACTTTTGAAAATCCCACATCTACCCTACGATAATCATTTAATCTATTTTGATACAAATAAGGATCTGCGTAAGATGGCGAACCTCCGGTTAATCCTGTATTGTAAACCAGATTCAAATAGATTTTCATACTTGGAATATTAGGCATATAATCCTGGAATAAAAGCCCGAATTTCAGTCGTTGGTCAGTAGGTCTAGCAATATAACCTCTATTTTCACTATTTTCTTCTGTTTTTAGATAACCAAAACTAAACCAAGACTCTGTTCCGGGAACAAATTCACCATTCAATCTAAAATCTAATCCCTGCGCATAGGCTTTGGCAACATTAGAAGCAGCATAACGTATTCTAACATTATCAATTGTATAGGTATTTACATCTGTAAGTGATTTATAATACAACTCTGAAACAAGTTTAAAAGGACGATCCCACATTTTAAAACTATAATCGTTGCTTAAAACAAAATGAATCGATTTTTGTGCTTTTACATTAGGTTGTACCGCTCCATTAGCACCCCTCAGTTCTCTATAAAATGGTGGCTGATAATACACACCTCCTGAAACTCTAAAAACCATATCTTTTTCCCAATCCGGTTTTATAGCAAATTGTGCTCGCGGACTAAAGGTAGTTTGGGCAGATCCATTTACATTCTCGCCTGCAACTTCCCAGTTATGGATTCGCACTCCTGCATTGTACCATACTTCATTGCTGCCTATCATATCTTTTCGGCTCCATTGCCCATAACCGGAGAATCTATTGATCGTATTAAAATTAGTAGCACGTACATTTTGATAAGGAAGCAGTGGCCCATTATAAGTTGAGTTCGGCTGTTCGTTAACAGGTAAATCAATAATTGGAGGATTTATTGAAAAACCAGCTGAATCAATTACTTCCCACTCTACTACTCTATCCCGAATCGATTCACGGGTATATTTAATCCCCCATTCGAATTGGTTTTTTCTCCAATCATGAAACCCTTTTATTTCGGTATTTACGATCAGTGCATCCAAATCATTTCGAGCATGATTGAGTTGACTACCAATACCTCGCGTGAAAGCAACATCACCATAGGTTTCTGATCCAATATTTGAATCCACTTCCCCTAAACGATATTGAGCAAAAACATCAAAATGCTCTTGTTCTATAGTATGAAAAACCGAACCAATGAATTTTAATGTAAATGAATCAGTTGCTTTGAATGTTGTTTTAAAAGCACCAAAATAAGTATCGTATTTATCTTTTTCCTGTCCTTCATAATACACAGTAAGCGACATCGGATTATCTAAGGTACCAAATTTAGTTTGTCGTGTTACTGGCTGATATTGGTATTTATTTTGGGAGATATTCCCTAGAAAACTCCAATGCCATTTTGGCGAAGCCTCATAATTAATATTCGTTTGCACATCAACAAATGCAGGCGTAAAATTAGTTTGAGTATCTTGGCTATTTACTAAAAGGCTATTATTTCTATAGCGAACCCCGGTAATTGCACTCCATTTTTTATTTTTCGAAATTGCATCTAGGGAGAGGCTGCCGCCAAGAAAACTCGCTTCAAGTGTAGCACCAAATTGTGTTGGTTTCCGATACGTGATATCTAATACGGAAGATAGTTTATCTCCAAATTTTGCTTGAAAACCACCTGCCGAGAATTCTACGTTTTGAACTAAATCAGTATTAGTGAAACTCAACCCTTCCTGTTGTCCAGAACGGATTAGAAAAGGTCTATAAATCTCGATCTCATTTACATAAACTAAATTCTCATCGTAATTTCCTCCTCTAACAGCATATTGCGTACTGAGTTCATTATTAGAGTTTACGCCTGGTAGTGTTTTTAAAATATTTTCGATACCGGCATTCGCTCCGGGAATTTTCCGGATTACCTCAGGTGCAATAGTAACAATTCCTTGAACTTGTTTCTTGTTGTTTGTAGTAACGATAATTTCGCCCATTTGTTCTTCCCGCTCATTCATAACCAGGTTAAACTCATAGTCTTCATTCCTTTTTAATGTAAGATAAACCGTTGCTTTCTTTAAAGATACATGGCTAAAAATAACAGCTACCCTTTGATTTACCGGTACCCTAATAATATAAAAACCATTTTTAATAGATTGCGTTCTGTTTCCTGCGACTGTAACATTTACATTCTCTACCGGTTGATTATTTTTATCAAGAATAATTCCCTTAACGTGTGCGAATTGTGCAAACGAAGGCAAGCTTATGTATAAAGTTATAAAAACAAAAACTATTTTAATGATCCTCAAGATGTGCTATATTATTATTTTTGACTTCTAAAAAAATGAGTCTCAAAGATAGTAGAATTCCCTACATTATCAGTGACAACCACTTTTAAATCATTAGCACCTTCAGCCACAATACCATCACTAAAATCATGTGTGATTTTTCTAGTTTTATTATCGTACTCAAATAAAATCCAATTACCGTTCAAATATCCATTATAGCTCTTAATTCCTGAACCACTGTCATTAATTGAAAGCTGAATCGTTTTTTGCGTACTCAACCACCTACCTTCAATTGATTTACCAATAGAAATTGTTGGTGCAGTAGTATCCATTGCCAAGGTGTAATTACCTAATGATCTTACTTTAGCTGTAAATACGTTATCCTTTGTCGAGGTACTATTATAACCCACTCTCCCGCTTTTACTAATATCTGCAATAAAAACTTTCTCCTTTTGACTTTCCGAATATTTACCGTCGTCCTCTATTGTAATTGTAAAATTGGAATGCACAGGAACTGACTCGTCATGAAGGTATAAAGTACCGTCTTTTACATTAAAGTTCATATCAAAATCTTCATAAAAGGTTCCCGCAGGGAAGAATACTGACATGTTATTTTTAACAAAACTATTGTCTTTATTTACTTTTACAAAATAATTAGAAACTACAGCTTCTTTATCAACAATGGTAGTAGACAAGTCATAACTAATCGGAATAGAAACTGTTGTTGTATTCCCCTGAAAATCGGAAACTTCAATACGATACACAGAGGTTAAGTTAGGGACTACAGTAACAACTCCATTTGTTTCATCTGTCTTAATAAAACTTAATTTATAAGGATTAGCCATAAATAGTTTTTGCACCCTCTGCGAAGTCGTTTTATACCTTGGATAATCAATTAAAGCATTGATATAACGCATTTCGTCAAATGAATAGGTATCGAATTGATAACCAAAATTAGGTTTTCCATTTAAATAGGTCTGCACTTTATAAATTCCGTTTCTATTACCCGAAACATTATCATAATCTACAGCTGTGATCCCAAAACCAATTTTACCATTAGCAACCACCTTATTCGCTAGATAGCTACCGTCTTTTTGTAAAGACAAATTTAATAATAAGGGACGTTTAGATTGATTTACTGAAGTTTTACCATCAACCGGATACACATAAACAGCGGAAACCGAAGGTTTTTTAGTGTCTTTGATGTCTTTATCAAAACCAAATAACATAGGGTTGATAATTTTTTCTGTTTTGCTATCGCGAAATTCAAAATGTAGATGAGGCCCTTCTGAAGATCCTGTATTTCCAGATAAAGCAATCGTTTGGCCTTTTTTGACAACCAATTCATTTGGTTTCAAAAACATTTCTATCTCAAATGATTTTTCATTATAATGTGTCTTATAGATATAGCTTTCAATTTCACCTGTAGCTCTTTGAAGATGACAATAAACAGAGGTATAGCCATTGGGGTGAGTAATGTAAATCGCCTTACCATTACCGAAGGTAGATATCTTTATTCTGGATACATAACCGTCCGCAACTGCATGCACCTCTAAGCCTTCCCGTTGCAAGGTCCTAAAATCAAAACCCGAATGAAAATGATTAGGCCGCAGTTCACCAAAATTACCTGACAATTGCATAGGAGTCTCTAGAGGATGACTAAAATAATCCTTTGGATACTCTGTTTGTGCAAGAATAGAGCCCGATAAAAATAGAATAAAAACTAAAAATTTCATGGTATACATTTTTGCTAAGGTAAAAAAAAGTAATTTATTCTCCTTTATAAAATAATACATTTCGTAACCGTTTAAAGTACAACAATTTGCTTATTTTTTAATAAAAAAACGAATAATATATTGTAATAATAAAAAGTAATACTAAATTTGTAATATTAAGTAATGAATAGGATAAATAATGAGTGTAATTGCAGAAATAATTGATACTCTTGAAAATAAAGTTGAAAAACTAATTCTAAAAATAAAACGTTTAGATCATAATACTCAAGAATTAAAAATCGAATTAACAAAATCTGCACACATCATACAAACTCAATCAAATGAGATTGAAGCGTTAAAAGCGCAATATGAGACACTTAAGATTGCCAACTCATTATTAGGCAGTGACGATAATAAAAGAGATACGAAGCTTAAAATAAATTCATTAATTCGGGAAATTGATTACTGTATAGCACAGCTATCTGATTAGTAAAACATATGGACGAAAAGCTTAAAATTAAAATATCAATCGCAGACAGAGTCTATCCATTAACGGTAGATCTTTCTCAGGAAGAAGGACTTAGGAGTGCTTCTAAAAAAATTGATGTAATGATGAAGCAGTTTGAAGAAAATTATGCTGTAAGAGATAAGCAGGATGTATTAGCCATGTGTGCTTTGCAATTTGCTTCTCAAGTAGAGCAAAAACAAATAGATAATACGATCAATGGTGATGAGACTATTGAAAGAATTAAAAAATTGAATGCACTTTTAGATCAATATCTCGACAATTAAACGTTCTTTACAGAAACTAAGATATTGCCTACATTAGTTCACATTTGGTAAACTCAACACTAACATTTTAGAATGAGCGAATCATCACTACTAAAGCATGCCACGCCTAGGCGAGGAAACTTGAACAGTGAGTTAGCTCAAAACTTGTCTTTTCGAGTTTATTCAATCAACCTAATGTAGGCTTTTTTTATATATAAATTTTAACAAACATGGACATATTAACGATCGTTATTTCAGGAATTATAGGTATTGCAGCGGGTTTTGGAATCGCAAAAATTATAGAAAAAAGCAATATTTCTAATCTTATTAAAAACGCAAAAAAAGAAGCTTCATCCATCTTAAAAGATGCTAACCTTGAAGCCGAGAATATAAAGAAAGATAAAATCCTTCAGGCAAAAGAAAAATTTATTGAATTAAAATCAGAACACGAACAAGTAATTCTGACTAGAGACAAGAAAGTAGCCGAAGTTGAAAAAAGAATCAGAGACAAAGAATCCCAAGTTTCTAACGAATTATCTAAGGCTAAAAAAGTTAACGACGATTTTGAAACAAAAACGACTGAGTACACTGCTAAAATTGAAGTTTTAGACAAAAGACAAACGGAGGTTGACAAACTTCATAAAAGTCAATTACAACAACTTGAAGTAATTTCAGGCTTATCTGCTGAAGAAGCTAAAAATCAATTAGTAGAAGGCTTAAAAGCAGAAGCTAAAACTAAAGCGATGTCTCATATTCAAGATACAATTGAAGAGGCTAAGCTAACAGCTCAACAAGAAGCTAAGAAAATCATAATAAACACTATCCAAAGAGTGGGGACAGAAGAAGCGGTAGAAAACTGTGTATCTGTATTCAATATAGAATCTGATGATGTTAAAGGTAGAATTATTGGTCGTGAAGGACGTAATATTAGAGCATTGGAAGCTGCTACAGGAGTAGAAATCATTGTTGATGATACACCAGAAGCTATTATCCTTTCTTGTTTTGATCCTGTACGTAGAGAAATTGCACGTTTAGCTTTGCACAAACTAGTAACGGACGGACGTATTCACCCTGCCCGTATTGAAGAAGTTGTTGCTAAAACAGCCAAACAAATTGATGATGAAATTATAGAAGTTGGAAAACGTACCGTTATCGATTTAGGAATTCATGGACTACACCCTGAATTAATAAAAGTAGTGGGACGTATGAAATACCGTTCGTCTTACGGACAAAACTTATTACAACACTCCCGTGAAGTTTCTAAACTTTGTGGAATCATGGCAGCAGAATTAGGTCTGAATGTAAAATTAGCTAAAAGAGCTGGTTTGTTGCATGATATCGGTAAAGTGCCAGATGCAGAAAGCGATTTACCTCATGCTTTATTAGGTATGCAATGGGCTGAAAAATATGGTGAAAAAGAAGAAGTATGTAATGCTATCGGAGCCCACCACGATGAAATAGAAATGAAATCTTTATTGTCTCCAATAATCCAGGTTTGTGATGCCATTTCAGGTGCAAGACCAGGTGCAAGAAGACAAGTATTAGACTCTTATATTCAACGTCTGAAAGACTTAGAAGAAGTAGCATACGGATTTACTGGTGTTAAAAATGCTTATGCAATTCAAGCTGGTAGAGAACTTAGAGTTATTGTAGAAAGCGAAAAAGTGTCAGATGACAACGCAGCAACACTATCTTTTGAAATTTCACAAAAAATTCAAACAGAAATGACTTATCCAGGTCAGGTTAAAGTAACAGTAATTAGAGAAACGAGAGCAGTTAATATCGCTAAGTAATCCTCCCCTAGCCCCTCCAAAGGAGGGGAATAAAGAAAAAGACCTATCGAATTATGATTCAATAGGTCTTTTTTTTGCTTTTTTATTCCTGTAAAGCCGTATTTCGATACTGTATTTTTCTATGGACAATCAAGAATTCTTTCGAGGATGAAAATTATTTATCACTTCCGTTAAAAACTTCCGATCCAAATGCAAATAGATCTCTGTTGTAGTAATCGATTCATGTCCTAACATCAATTGAATTGAACGCAGGTCTGCACCATTTTCAAGAAGATGTGTCGCAAAAGAATGCCGAAAGGTATGTGGACTTATTTTTTTACGTAGCTCTATTTTAACCGCTAAGTCTTTGATAATTGTAAAAATCATGGCTCTTGTGAGTTGGCCTCCCCTCCTATTCAAAAACAAAACATCCCCATGCTCTTTCTTTATATTCAGATGAATCCTAATGGTGTCTTTATAGATATGAATATACTTTTGTGCTAATTCCCCTATAGGCACAAAACGTTGCTTATTCCCTTTCCCTGTGACTTTAATAAAGCCCTCGTCAAAGAATAAGTCGGAGATTTTTAAAGACACTAATTCTGAAACTCGAAGACCACAACCATAAAGAGTTTCTAGCATCGCTCGATTGCGCTCTCCTTCATTTGAAGTCAAATCAATTGCCCTGATCAACGCATCAATTTCATCAACAGAAAGGGTATCTGGCAATTTTCTACCCGTTTTAGGAGATTCAATTAACTCCATAGGGTTATCTATTCGATAATCTTCAAAAATCAAGTACCCAAAGAAGCTTTTAAGACCTGAAATTATCCTAGCCTGAGATCTTGGATTAACCTGACTTGAAACTGCATAAATAAATTGCTGAACCGTTTCTTCAGAAATTTTGAAGGGAGAAACGATAATTTGATTATCGTCTAAAAACTGACACAAACGCTCAATATCAAAAGTATAATTGTCAATTGTATTTTTTGACAAGCCTCTTTCAATACGAAGATAGGATTGATAATTTTTAATATCGCTATTCCAGTTCATACTACAAATAAACGAATTTTTAGTGCATAAAAAAATATTTGAACCAAAGCCATCAATCGATTATGAGGTGTTGGTATCAAAATGCGGACACTTCTTTTAAATTTTCTATAGTGATAAAAACTGATCTGCTTAGATAGCGAGCAAAACCTATAATTAACCACAATTAGACTCAAAGAGAAAAACCACCTAACTAAGAAGCTCAAAGTTAGTGATTGACTGATTCATTTATCAAAACATAATTCCAAATTCAATCTAAGAATAACTTTTTAACAGATGGGTATTATATAAAATAAATTTACAATTACACAACAAATTTGCGAATCTAGAGTTTTATCTTGCATCAAAAATAAACTTCAATTTTAAAATTTATGAAAAAGACAATTCTATTCGCTGCATTACTACTTGGAACGACAATGATTTCTCAAGCACAATCAATTCGATTTGGTGTAAAAGGTGGAATCAATTATGCTAACCAAAATGGAACAGACATTACTTTAAATTCTGAAAATTATAATACTGAAGAAGCAATAACTAGCTACCACGCTGGTATAGTTGCTGAAATTAAATTATTTAAAAACTTTGCTATTCAGCCAGAGCTTTTATACTCTACTCAAGGAGCAACTTATAAAAATGCAACAGAGGAATTCAAAAATGAATTAGGATATATTTCGATTCCTGTAGTTGCAAAAATATACTTAAACAACAGTCTTTCTTTGGAAGCAGGTCCTCAAGCATCTTTCTTATTAAGCGAAAGAAATAAATTTGACTATAAAGAATCTGAAACTTTTGAATTTGCTGGTGTAGTAGGTTTAGGGTTACAAGTTACCAACAATTTATTTTTACAAGCTAGATATGGTCTAGGACTAACCGAAGCGAGTAAAGATGCACAAACAAAAAATTCAACATTTCAAATTTCAGCTGGAATACTTTTCTAAAAAAATCCCTGACAAAATAATACAAAACCGTTCTATAATTAGAACGGTTTTTTTATTTTTACAAAAACAAGAACTATGAAAATTTGCATTATCAATGGCCCAAATCTTAACTTACTAGGCAAAAGAGAGCCCGAAGTTTATGGCAGTCTTACTTTTGAAGAATACTTTACTTCATTACAGATCAAATTCCCCACTATAGAGTTCAGCTATTTCCAAAGCAACATAGAAGGAGAGTTAATTGATAAAATTCAAGAATATGGTTTTACCTATGATGGAATTATTTTAAATGCTGGTGCTTACACACATACTTCGATTGGAATTGGTGACGCTATTAAAGCTATAACAACTCCTGTTATTGAAGTCCATATTTCGAACACTTATTCACGTGAAAGTTTTAGACATCAATCTTATATTTCAGGAAATGCAAAAGGAGTAATACTAGGCTTTGGATTACAAAGTTATGAATTGGCTATAGTATCGTTTATAAAATAATCGCCATATAAAAAGTACAACAATAAAAAAATGGGTCAGACGATATAGTCTGACCCATTTTTTTATTCATTTTTCCCTTTTCAACGCTCCCTGTGTGGCTCCACATGTATTAAAACATGTCCTAATTCAGGAAGTTCTTTTAAGAGTCTATCTTGTAACTTATGAGATATATCATGCCCTTCTCTAACTGAAATATTGCCACTTACAATTGCGTGTAAGTCTACGTGATATTTCATTCCGGCTTTTCTGATGAAACATTTTTCAGTATCAATAACCCCTTCAACCTGAGTTGACACTTCTCTAATATTTTCAATTAAATCATCATATACATGTTCATCCATTATCTCCCCAAGCGCTGGCCTAAAAATAAGATACGCATTAAACAAGATAAATCCTGAAGCAAAAAGTGCCGCCCAGTCATCTGCCGACTCATATCCTTTACCCAATATTAAAGCGATTGCAATCCCAATAAACGCGGCAACTGAAGTAATTGCATCACTCCTATGATGCCAGGCATCTGCTTTTAATGACGAACTATTAGTTTCTACACTTCTTTTCATAACTAATCGAAAAGAATATTCTTTCCAAATAATTATTCCGCCAAGTACGAAAAGAGTCCATGGTTTAGGTAAATCATGTGGCATTCGAATATTTGAAATGCTTTCATAAGCAATAATAGTAGCCGAAGTTATTAGAAAACCAACAACTATAAAGGTGATCAATGGCTCTGCACGACCATGTCCATATGGATGGTTTTTATCTGGCGGTCTGTTTGAATATTTGATTCCAAACAACACTAAAAATGATGCAAAAATATCTGTCGTAGACTCAATAGCATCAGCAATTAAGGCATATGAATTGCCAAAAAAGCCTGCCATCCCTTTGATAAGGGCTAGGCAGGCATTTCCAACAATACTGAAATAAGTTGCTTTTACAGCAGTTTGTTCATTCGTCATTACTTGTTGTTACATTTTTTTATTCAACACGAACAATATTTGCACCAATGGCTCTTAATCGTTCGTCAATTCTTTCATAACCACGATCAATTTGCTCAATATTTTGTATCGTACTTGTTCCTTTTGCCGAAAGCGCTGCAATCAATAAAGAAATACCCGCACGAATATCTGGTGAAGACATGGTCGTCGCTTTCAATTGTGATTGAAAATCATGCCCCATAACTACAGCTCTATGTGGATCGCACAACATAATTTTTGCCCCCATATCGATTAGTTTATCAACAAAGAATAATCGGCTTTCAAACATTTTTTGATGTATCAAAACATCTCCTTTGGCTTGGGTTGCCACAACCAAAACAATGCTCAACAAATCAGGTGTAAATCCTGGCCAAGGCGCATCGGCAACAGTAAGAATAGAACCGTCAATATCTGTTTTAATTTCATATCCATCTACATGAGATGGGATATATATATCATCACCCCTGCGTTCTAATGTGATTCCTAATTTTCTGAATGTACTTGGAATCACACCTAGGTTATCCCAACTTACATCTTTAATTGTAATCTCACTTTTTGTCATCGCAGCCAATCCAATCCAGCTACCAATTTCAATCATGTCAGGCAGAATTCTGTGTTCACAACCACCTAAGCTTTCTACTCCTTCAATAGTTAATAGATTCGAGCCAACACCCGTTATCTTAGCTCCCATCGAGTTTAGCATTTTACAAAGTTGCTGTAAATAAGGCTCACAGGCAGCATTATAAATAGTCGTTTTTCCTTTTGCCAAAACTGCAGCCATTACTATATTAGCAGTTCCAGTTACAGACGCCTCATCAAGTAGCATATCTGCTCCCTTCAATCCATCTGGAGCCTCAACTCCATAAAAATGGTCTTCTCTATTGTAGCGGAATTTCGCCCCTAAATTGATAAAACCTTCAAAATGCGTATCTAATCTTCTTCTTCCAATTTTATCTCCACCTGGTTTTGGAATATATCCTTTACCAAAACGGGCCAAAAGCGGACCAACAATCATAATAGAACCGCGTAACGAGCCTCCTTCTTTTTTAAATGCTTCCGTTTCTAAATAACCAACATTTACATCATCTGCTTGGAAACTATAAGAACCCGGTCCGTTTTTTTGAATTTTCACACCCAAATTTTCTAACAACGTGATTAATTTATTGATATCAATAATATCAGGAATGTTGTTGATTGTTACTTTTTCAGGAGTTAAAAGAACAGCACATAAAATTTGCAACGCTTCGTTTTTTGCTCCTTGTGGAGTGATTTCACCTTTTAGCCTAATGCCTCCTTCTAT
Source organism: Flavobacterium sp. Arc2 (assembly GCF_041431385.1). Lineage (NCBI taxonomy): Bacteria > Pseudomonadati > Bacteroidota > Flavobacteriia > Flavobacteriales > Flavobacteriaceae > Flavobacterium > Flavobacterium sp. Arc2. Next base: position 115,609 of record NZ_JASMRH010000001.1, read on the forward strand.
TTTGAAAATTCCCATATGATTGTAGTAAGATTTATGTAATACATTTAAATTGCTCGGATTTTCTTAGAAAATTACTCTCCAATCGAGATCCTAATTTAAAACATTACTATTTCTGATTATTATTGTTTTTTGTGTATGTTTTTGATTTGCCCGTTTTTGTGTTTTTATTGCTTTGTATTTTTGGTTGTCCGACAGGCAAAATTTTATTCGATATTCGTTTGTTTGTTCGCAACAAATCCGTTGTACTTATTAGTTCTTCCGTACTTTGGATCATGTTTAATTTACCATCTGAAAGTTCATATAAATGCTCAAAAATAACGTCATCTTTAACGGTGTCTTTGTTCCAGCTTAGGTAGGATTTCTTCATGTGATTTGCGATCACTTTAACTAGCGCATTTTTCATGTCGCCGTCCTCCCATTTATTGGCAACATCAATCATGTACTTAATGTTGTTCCCGTAATACCTGTATTTTGGAAAATTCTGTGGGTATTGTAGCACGTCTGGTTTAAGTTGCAAAACTTCACGAGATGGTATTGGGTAAGGGGACTCTACATCTAATTTAAAATCAGACATAATAAAAAGTTGATCCCATAATTTATGTTGAAAATCTAATACGTCACGTAAATGAGGATTCAAACTACCCATTACTTGAATGATGTACTTTGCGGCTTTATTTCGCTCTTCTGCATCCTCTATCGCGGTAGCCTGCTCAATAAGTTTTTGTAGATGACGACCATATTCAGGAATAATTAAATGCGATCTCTCCGCATTATATTCTAAATGGTGAACGACATCGTTCGCGATTTCTTTTTGGTATTTTGAATTCATAAGTGAATTTAATTTTGAATCTATGTTACAGTCTGACATAAAGCAGCGACAAATTTAGTATTTGCATTTGCTTTAAACAGTCTCTTTCCTATTTATAAGGAAACGATACCCTTAATTGTGGAAACTTCCAGGTATTTATCAACTACTTCTTGAGAATCCTTAACCTGAACATCAACTGATATACTGGTAAACTTTCCTGTTTTGGATTTTGTCGTTTTAATAACGGCTCCCATACAATCAAAAGCCTGTTCTACTCGAGCAATGTTATCATTCTCAGAAGGTACAATAAACTTAAACAAATATAAGGCAGGCCAAGCATTAGCCATATCCAGCTCCGCTTTTAATCTAGTATAAAATTCTTCGGTGTTTTTATCCATTTTATATTTAAAAAAATAATAGCAAATATACGGTTTCAAATGCAAATTATGAATTATGAATTATTAATTTTTCCCAAAAACTATTATTTTAATGGTAATGATTTTTTCGATTTCCAATAAGTTTGAGTACTTTTGCGCCTTATTTCCAAAAAGTGCAGAAAGAAATCATAGTAATTATCGGAGGTCCGGGAACAGGAAAAAGTACTATTATCGATGGATTAATAGCCAAAGGTTTTTGTTGTTATCCTGAAATTTCCAGAGAAGTAACCCTAGAGGCAAAAAAACAAGGTATCGAGCAATTATTTCTCGAAAAGCCATTATTGTTCAGCGAACTACTTCTTGAAGGAAGAAAAAAACAATTCGTTGACGCACAAAATGAACCGCATGATGTTGTATTTATTGACCGCGGAATTCCTGATGTTTTAGCCTATATGCATTACATTGGAGACAGCTACCCCGCCTCTTTTGATGCTATTTGCAAAGAACACGTCTACAGTAAAATTTTCATTCTTCCTCCATGGGAAGCCATTTATGTGAGCGACGAAGCTCGCTATGAAAACTATGAACAAGCAAAATTGATTCAAAACCACCTTATAGAAACCTATGAAGGATATGGTTATTCTCTTACAGAAGTCCCTAAAGACACTCTAGATAACCGAATTCTTTTTATATTAGATGAAATTTCTAAGTAAATTAGTTGTTTGAGGTAGGAACTATGGATCATTGATTTGTAATTCGAATTTTGTAATCCAAATTCATAATTGATGTCAGAAGCATTACAAATCCTAAAAAAATACTGGAAACACGATTCCTTTAGGTCGTTGCAAAATGAAATCATTGATTCCGTTTTAAGCGGTAAGGATACCTTTGCCTTAATGCCTACTGGCGGAGGAAAATCAGTATGTTTTCAGATTCCAGCGATGATGAACAAAGGAATTTGCTTGGTAATTTCTCCTTTGGTAGCCTTAATGAAAGATCAAGTTGCCAATTTGCAACAGCGAAACATCAAAGCCATCGCATTAACAGGCGGAATAAAATCTGACGAAATGATTGACCTGTTGGATAATTGCCAATTTGGAAATTATAAATTCCTCTATTTATCGCCTGAACGCCTGCAGTCAGACTGGATATTAGAAAGAATAAAAAATCTTCCTATCAATTTGATAACCATCGATGAGGCACATTGTGTTTCGCAATGGGGACATGATTTCAGGCCAGCCTATTTAAAAATTTCCAACTTAAAAGCACATTTCCCTACGGTTCCTTTTTTAGCTTTAACCGCAACTGCGACACCTAAAGTTAAAGAAGATATTATCAACGAACTCGGCTTACATGAACCGCAGATTTTTGAAAAATCATTTGCTAGGAAAAACATAGCTTATATGGTTTTTGAAGTAGAGGACAAACTCTTTCGAATCGAACAAATTCTAAAGAAAAATCCTCAATCCTCAATAATCTATGTTAGGAACAGAAAATCCTGTATCGAAATTTCATCCCAATTACAATCTTTAGGATTTAAGGCCACTTACTATCATGGCGGACTAACATCTAGGGAAAAGGACAAGAATATGCAACTTTGGATGGAAGACAAGGCTCAGGTTATTGTTGCCACAAATGCATTTGGAATGGGAATCGACAAAGCAGATGTCAAGACCGTAATTCATATTCAGCTACCAGAAAATCTTGAAAATTATTATCAGGAAGCAGGTCGCTCTGGTAGAAATGGAGAAAAAGCGTTTGCCGTACTACTCACAAACCCTTCGGATATTAAACAGGCCGAAAATCAGTTTATCCACATTCTTCCTGACAAAAAGTTTCTGAACGAAATGTATAATAAACTATGTAATTTTTTCCAGATTGCATACGGAGAAGGAATCAACGAACGATTTTCATTCAACTTGAATCAGTTTTGTTTAAAATATAAGTTTCCAGTGTTAAAAACATACAACGCAATGCAGTTTTTAGATCGGCAAGGAATTATAACACTGTCACAAGAATTTTCAGAAAAAATTTTATTGCAGTTCATTATTCCTTCTAAAGAGCTAATTCGTTACATGAGTTTGAATCGCAACGACGAAGAAATCATTCTAGCCATCTTAAGAACATATGCTGGAATTTACGATACGCAAACTGCTTTTAATTTACAATTAATCGCAAAAAAATCAAAACATACTGAAGCTCAAGTACTCACCGTTTTACAGAAATTAAAAGAAAAAGACATTGTTGATTATCAATCAAAAAACAATGATGCCTCTTTTATTTTTAATGAAATTCGGGAAGACGAAAGAACCATTTCCAGAGTTTCTAAATATTTAGAAAACCAAAATCAATTAAAAAAAGACCAACTTAAATCAGTATTGTATTATATTAATGAGCAAAAAGTGTGTAAAAGCAAATTGATTTTGAGCTATTTTGGCGAAAAAACAAGTACTGATTGTGGCATATGCTCCTACTGTATTACTAAAAAAAATAAGAAAACAGATAGTTCTAGTCTTTCAAAAGAAATAATCTGCTTACTAAACATCGAGGATTTAAATTCCAGAGAGATTGAAAATAAAACAAATAAAAAATCAGACGATATTATATTTGTACTACAACAACTATTAGAAAACGAACGTATCCTGATAAAATCAAATAATAAATATACCTTAAAACTATAATGGAAAAATTAAGAATCGTATTTATGGGAACACCAGAATTTGCCGTTGGCATTTTGGATACTATAATGAAAAACAACTATACGGTTGTCGGGGTTATTACGGCCGCCGATAAACCAGCAGGCCGTGGCCAAAAATTAAAATATTCAGCGGTAAAGGAATACGCGATAGCAAACAATTTAAGACTATTACAGCCTACCAATCTTAAAGAAGAATCTTTCTTAGCCGAATTGAAGTCTCTAAATGCAAATTTGCAAATTGTTGTTGCCTTTAGAATGTTACCTAAAGTAGTTTGGGAAATGCCTGAATTAGGCACCTTCAATCTTCATGCATCTCTCCTACCCAATTATCGTGGGGCTGCACCTATAAACTGGGCAATAATAAACGGAGAAACAAAAACAGGAGTCACCACTTTTTTCATCGACGACAAGATTGATACTGGTGCGATGATCATGAGTTCAGAAATTGAGATTGATTCAAATGAAAACGCGGGACACTTGCACGACCGTTTAATGCATTTGGGTAGTGAAACCGTAATAAGCACTTTGGAGCTAATCGAAAAAGGAAATGTAACCACCACCATTCAGACTGATTCCTCTGACATCAAATCAGCATTTAAACTTAACAAAGAAAATTGCAAAATCGATTGGAAAAAATCAGCTTCAGAAATCAATAACCTAATTAGAGGCCTGAGCCCTTACCCTGCTGCCTGGAGTGTGTTTTTAGACAAAAATGAAGAATGGAATGTAAAAATCTATGATGCTAAGATACTACTTGAAGATCATGATTTAGCTATTGGTACTATGATCTGTACTAAGAAAGAAATGAAAATAGCAATAGAAAATGGGTTTATTCAGGTTCTAAGTTTACAGTTTCCTGGCAAAAAAAAGATGACAACACCTGAATTCCTCAATGGAATCACGTTTTCTGCCGACGCAAAAGTCTACTAACCTCAACAAAACAGGGTGGTTTTTACAAATCACAACAAATAACAGTGGTTTTATGAACAAAAAAAATAAGTTATCAACAAAACCAACTAAAATCCACGGAAACGCTTGCGAGGAAGGGATTTCCTGCTAAATTTGTGTATTAACAATTTTTTTTTAACCAACAATTAATAACTATTATTATGAACAAATCAGAATTAATCGATGCTATTGCTGCTGATGCAGGAATTACAAAAGCAGCTGCAAAATTAGCTTTAGAGTCATTTTTAGGAAATGTAAGTGGAACTTTGAAAGCTGGTGGTAGAGTATCACTAGTAGGTTTCGGATCATGGTCAGTTTCTGCGAGAGCAGCAAGAGACGGTAGAAACCCTCAAACAGGAAAAACTATTCAAATCGCAGCTAAGAATGTTGTAAAATTCAAAGCGGGTGCAGAATTAGAAAGTGCAGTAAACTAATTGTAAGATTTCAAAGCTATTATAATAAAAACCTTCCTGACGGAAGGTTTTTTTTTGCCTTTAAACGATTTTATTTGGTTATTTCTGTTATTTTTTCTTAAATTTATTAAAAAAATTACGGTATTATGATTTCAGAAAACTTAATAAAAGGACAACTACTTATAGCAGAGCCTTCTATAATTGGAGATCTATCATTTAATAGATCTGTAATTTTACTAGCAGACCATGACAAGGAAGGATCAGTAGGTTTTATTATCAATAAACCATTGAAATATACAATCAATGATTTACTCCCTGAAATCAATGCTTCTTTTAAAATCTATAATGGAGGACCTGTTGAACAAGACAACCTCTACTTTATCCACAATATTCCAGAACTTATACCAAATAGCATAGAAATTTCTAACGGTATCTATTGGGGCGGAGACTTTGAGTCCACAAAAGCGCTCATCAATAATGGAAAAATAAATAAAAACAATATCCGTTTCTTTTTAGGCTACACTGGATGGGAAGAAAATCAACTACAGTTGGAAATGATATCAAACTCGTGGATTGTTGCTCCAAATAGCTATAAAAACAAGATAATAGGTAAGGCTTCTGCTCATTTCTGGAAAGAACAAATCCTAGAGTTAGGAGGCGATTACATGATCTGGTCTAATGCTCCAGAAAATCCTTATTTAAACTAAGTCGCACTTACCACTTCATTTAATTTTAGTAACAGCATTTTTGCCAAGTCAATACGGAACTCTTTTTTTCTGTATTTTGTTATGGGTTGTATTCCTTTTATCACATTTGTAACAAACAATTCATCCGCTTTTTGTAAGTCAAAAGGAGAGATTACCTCTTCTACTACTTGCAAGTTATCCATCTTTTTAGCTAATGCTAATACCTGTTTCCTCATCACTCCATTTAGACAACCTTCAGAAACTGGCGGGGTAATTAATTTGCTCCCAGTAAGCATGAAAATATTTCCTTGAATTGCTTCAACAACATTCTTACTATCGTTTAATAGCAAGCAATTATCAAATCCATTTTCACTAGCAAAAATACTAGCCGTGATATTTAGAATTTTATTAGTTGTTTTTATAGAAGAAAGCAATTGCTTAGTAACATAAAAATCTTTAAATAAATCAACTTCATATTTCCCCTCAATGAATGAATAAAGCTTATCTTCTATACCTATGGTGTGAATCAAAAAAGAGACTGTATTAGTTTGAGGTAAATAATACCCACCATCTTTCCTAAAAACAGTAATTCTGGCACGAGACGAACTCGACAACGAATTATTAGCTACTAAAGAAAGAATTTGCTCTTCTAGGTACTCCATGGTGAAATCCATCGGAATCTCCATTCTAACCACGCGCATGGACGCCATCAGCCTAAAATAATGATCTTCTAAAAAAAGAATTTTAGAGTTTACGATTTTAACCGTTTCAAAAACGGCATCACCATATAAGAAAGCACGATTCTGCGTCAATATATTACTATCCTGAGATACAATAGTTCCATTAAAATTAATCATAAAAAAAGCCCTAAATTTAGTTTAGGGCAAATGTAAGTTATAATATACAATTTTACTATACAGATCCAATTAGATGTTTAAGATCTGAAATTTGGTTTCCCCATAATTGAGTCGCTTCATTAATTTCATCTTCTTCAGCAAAATCAACCACCATTAACGAAACATCTTTGGTTAGCTCATCGACTAAAATATGTAGTTCAAAAAAGTACTCAGTATCTTTACCGTTACCATCCACCCATTTAAACTTTACTTTTTCGCCTGATTTCTTTGAGGCAAGTCTAGCTTTTTCCTCAGAATCATTCCATATAAAGGTGAAAAACTCACCTCGAGAATTTACATTATCTGCAAACCACTCTGACAATCCAGATGGAGTCGAAATATATTGATACAATAATTGCGGAGAAGAATTTATGGGGAACTCTATTTCGTAACGTACTTTTAAATCCATGAGCTACATTTATATTTTTTCTCGAATATATAGAATATAATTCCATAAAAAAAACGTTTTTAAAAATATTTTTTTTTCTTTGTTTTTTGCTTGTATGCTGTGAAATTATTTTTATATTTGCACCCGCGTTCAGGGATTGTTATTCTTCGAACATTTGGCGAGGTAGCTCAGTCGGTTAGAGCGCAGGATTCATAACCCTGAGGTCACGAGTTCAAATCTCGTTCTCGCTACACACAAACCCTTAAACATCAATTGTTTAAGGGTTTTTTATTGAAATTCATTCCTCACTTAGTGAGGAAATAGAGTGAGGAAATTAAATAAAACACTAAGTTATCACCCTAATAATGTGAACAATACGTAACCAGACCTCAGGTTCAATCACACTAGTCCTTTTTTTGTTTTCATTTTTATATCAAGAAAAAAGTAGTGAAGTAATTTAACTGAAATTACCGAGCCGTTAAATAAGAACGGATTCAAAACTTCCCAGGGAAATAGCTATCATTTAATGAGTGCCAGAAGATTATTTGACCTTTACTTATATGCACTAGTATAAAGACTATTAATAGCAAATCAATAATAATATGTATTAAAAATTTCCAAAGGAAAAACATAACACAATACTGCTGTATTGTTTTAATTCATTTATAGAAAAAGTACTATAGTTTTAAAGTAATACACTTAAACTGATGTTATCTAAAAATAAAAACACAGCTATTTTGTTATAATTTATAACAACAAATACAATAAAATTTGTTATCATCTGTACTAATTTTGTAACGTATAAAAAAGAAAAGAAGATGGAAAGAGCATTTGTACAGATGGATTTGGATACTTTTTTTGTATCCTACCATAGACAGGGGAATTCAAAACTGGACGGCATCACTTTGATTACTGGTGGCTGCAATCATTGAAAGATGTAACATAATCCATCGGCACCGCATCAACAGGAACATGAAATTAACCTGCCAAGGCATAAAATGGAGCTGGCCGCAAAAAAAAGAGCTTTTGACTCTTTTAGGGAAAGGCAGCAGCGCTTTTTTAAAATTTTGCACAAGAATAACAATACAGTTCACGTTATATAACAAATGAAAAAACAGGAATACGCAATAGTAGATATAGAAACCACAGGCGGAAATGCCAGCGGCAGTCGCATTACAGAAATTGCCATTATTATCCATAACGGAACTAACATAATCGACCGCTGGGAAACCCTCGTCAACCCAGAAAAGGAAATACCGCTTGCCATTTTTTCGCTTACAGGCATTAACAATGAAATGGTACGTGATGCACCTATTTTTGATGCTATTTCTGAAAAGGTTTTAGAAATGCTTACCGGACGCATTTTCGTTGCACATAATGTCAACTTTGATTATTCATTTGTTCGCCATCAACTCGAAGCAAGCGGATTTAAATGGACTGCGCCAAAATTGTGTACCGTTCGCGCCGCAAGAAAGATTAAATCGGGATTGGGTTCGTACAGCTTGGGAAGACTTTGCCACTCGCTAGATATCCCTTTGATAAACCAACACCGTGCCGGTGGTGATGCGGATGCCACAGCCATATTGTTTTCACGTTTGCTGGAATGGGACGTCGAAGGCGTAATCGCAAAAATGATAAAAAAGACGGCACAAGACAAGCGCTTACCACCTAACCTACCGCCTGCTGATTTTGAGCAGTTACCTGAAAAAGTAGGGGTGTATTATTTTTACGATCAAACAAGGAAAGTCATTTACGTAGGAAAGGCTATCAACGTAAAAAAACGGGTGGCCTCCCATTTCAGTGGACATAATATCACGCCACAAAGGCAAAATTTCCTGAGAGAAATACACAGTATTTCCTTTGAAATATGTGCTACCGAATTAATGGCGCTGTTGCTGGAATGTACTGAAATTAAAAAGCTCTGGCCCACCTACAACAGGGCACTCAAACGCTTTGACCCTAAATATGGACTTTATGAGTATGAAGCCCGTAATGGATATCGGTATTTAGCAATTGGAAAACTGGAAAAATTTCAGGCGGGTATTGAATCTTTCAATAGCTTGTATAAAGGCATCAATGTATTGCGCAGCCTGGCCGAACAATTTGGCATTGATAACAGATTCTGTAGCTACGGCATGGACGACCGCGGAGAATTCATCCCAAAACCAGATCGGGACAATTTACCCGCAGTGGAACAACACAACGAGCAAGTTGAAAATGCCATTGCTTTTTTAGTAAAGAACAGGCCAAGCTTTGCCATTATAGACAAAGGGAGAACTTCTGAAGAACGCAGTTGCATTTGGGTTGAAAACGGTCACTTTTATGGCATGGGATATATCCCTTCGGATATTGGATTTACGGATCCCTCAGAGATAAAGGATCATGTCACTCCCTACAAAAGCAACCAATACATAGTGGATTTAATCCTTTCTTATGCTGAGAAATATCCGGGAAAAGTGCATTTTAAACAAAACGAGAAGGAATGATTATCCATTTCAATTACATCTAAATAAATTTACTTCGTCGAATTTACTTCCTCAGTCGCTACTTTTGTGTTATTTCCCGTTGGACCCGCGGCACTTGAGCTTTATTTTAAACCCATCCAGAATAATTCCGTCTAGCGTTCACCCGGCATTGCATTCAGTCCCATTCTATCAGGAGATGAATAAAGTTCAAAAATCAGAAATTCACAATTTTCATCAATTTGCCTTTTCGTAAATAACTTTGAATAATATTTCGCGCATCACGGTTGTTCTGCATGGGTATAAGTATGTTTTTTAGATTTTCGATCCGGGAAATTGGGGAGCTCAAATCATAAAAAGCGTAGCCCTTGTAAATTCCGTTTTCAATCAAAACTGCGCTAAGTTCACTGCTATTCCTCCCTCTGTCATGGAGTATCATACTATCCGCTTCGAAACTGCTTTTATCAATAAATTTTTGAACTCTTTCATTGTATTCTTCAGGTAAAACAGAGCCAATGCAGGCACCATCACATTCTTTTATTTGATATTGAAAACATTCCTTTTTTGTTTGATATAAACCTGTAAATTTTTGGCATAAACGATAGTGCGATGTAATGCTGAACAGGCTATTTTTGGCTTCTTGCAGGGAAGCAAAGGACGTAATTTCTTTTTTTTGACCATCTGCTTTTTGCAATTTTAAATTCAAATAGCCATTTTCATCTTTCTCAGCGTAGAGTACAAACTGAAAAATACTCTTTCTTTGCGCACGATTATAGATGGGTTTGTTGATTTTTATCTCTTCGCTTTCTTTCAATAAAGCAATGAGTTCACTTCCGGTTTCATAATAAGTTAGGGCAAAAACGTCAGTTTGAATTTTCTTGCATTTGGTGGAAGTTCCTGTAAAATGCTGCTTGATTCGTTTCTTAATGTTGTTGCTTTTGCCCACATAAACCAACTTTCCTTTTTCGTTGTGCATGTAATAAACGCCCGTAGTGGAAGGCGCACTTTCTAAAAGGTTCTTCAATTTGGGAGCAATTCCTTTTTGGACTTCAAATTTGATGTGCTCTTCTACTATTTCATTATTGAGATTCGTATCCAAAAATAGTTTAAACAACTTCAGGGTGGCCAATGCATCCCCACTCGCACGGTGGCGGTCTGCGATAGGTATACCCACATCACGAACTAATTTACCCAAACTGTAGGAAGCTTGTTTAGGCAATAATCTTTTGGATAGTTCTAGCGTGCAAAGTGTTTTTTTATTAAAATCATATCCCAAACGGAGAAATTCAGTGCGAAGAATTCGATAATCAAAACTGGCATTGTGGGCTACCAAAACGCAATCGGTGGTCATTTCAATAATGCGTTTGGCCACTTCAAAAAATTTTGGAGCGCTTTGTAACATCACATTATCTTTCCCGGTTAATTTTACTACAAAAGGCTGAATCGGAATTTCAGGATTGATCAAACTGATAAATTGATCCACGATTTGATGACCATCATATTTATAAATGGCGATTTCGGTAATCCCTTCTTGATTGGATTGTCCTCCCGTAGTTTCGATGTCTAGTATTGCGTACAAAATTCAGTGTTCAATTTACGGTGTTCAATTTACAGTATTTCTGCAAGCAGTTTTCTTGCAGCAAAGATACTACTTCCTGTCCGAACCACCGGGTCTACCATATTCAATTGAGAGCGAATTATCACTGGACATTGCAATTGGGATCTAATTCCGGCATGGGCCAGAAACTCTCCTTCAAAAATTCAGTTGATAAAAGATGCTTGGTTATTGCTAATGGCTATTACGAATGGCAGTGGTTGGATCCAAAAGGGAAAGCAAAACAAAAATACGAATTGCGCTTGCCCTATGAATAACTGTTTGCTTTTGAGGGATTATATTCCCATTGGATAGATAAAGAAACCGGAGAAATTAAAAACAACTACACCATATTCACCACCGAAGCCAATCCCCTACTGACAGAAATCCACAATCATAAAAAAAGAAGAAGAATCCAAATGGTTGAATCATGAACCAATAGAACACTTTGCATTCCCCTATTCTGCTGATTTGATTACTGTTAAATTATATATAAATGATAATATTTAAACACTACGGTAGTTTCTATTTTTGTTTCACCACGCTCTTCAAGAACCGTATTACTGGAAGGATAATTATTTTCTACAATGCTCAAAAAAGCGGCTCTAACTTCATTAGGTTTCGCATCTAAACCAATTCCCAAAATAGCTTGGGGAACATCAAAACGGAATAAAGTGCCATTAAACAAAGCATCATCAATACCGTCGGCAGCATTATCAGGAACCAACCCAAAATGATTCATCATGGCGGCATCCTGTTGCAACAATTCAATGATAGTGAGTAAATAATTGATCCTCACCTAATCCATTAGGCAAACTAATGGAAGCTGCGTCAATAATCAGAGAGCATTAAAGAATCGTTTTCCATTTGATATTTTTTATAAAATTACAAAAAATTAGCAAAATCCAGGGCTTATTCATTTTCTGTTGTTAAACAGGTTTAGCCCTTTTTAAAATATTATGGTTTAAATAATTTGTATAAAAAGCCTACTGATTCAGTAAAACATTTAGAATAGAAAAGAGTGAGGAAAAAGAGTGAGGAAAAATAAAAAATACGACATAAACCAATTTAAGCTAAAAAAAACAACATCTAACAATCAACACTTTACAAATTAATAAAAGTCACATTTCAATTTTCATAACCCTGAGGTCACGATTTCAAATCTCGTTCTCGCTACAGACTTAAAGTCATATAAATCAAGGATTAGTGCAAAAGTTGGGGATTATCCAAAAAGGTTAGATAATCTAAAAAGAAAAAAGTCAATTTTACGAACTCCTCTAAACTGACTTCTAAATACTTTGATTTTTGCATTAAAAGATTCTACAGAAGCATTAGCACTTCGATTGTTAAAGTAGTTTTGTATTGAGAATGATATTAAGGTTTTTAAAACCTGATTCCTCCACTTTTCTATAGCACTGAGCTAATTTTAACGTAGCAATATTCCTTTTGTTATTACTGTTGTAGATAGTTGGTAATTGCTGTGTTAAAGCATCTGCTTTTTTAGCAACTTCGTAAATAGCTAAGTGAGTTCCTGTTTTTTTGAGGTAAATAATCCATTGATGTGCGCGTTTTCTAGGCTCTCACGTGCTAAATGTACCGAGGTGTCTTTTGTACTGTCTTTGAAATTTTTTTACAATTAACCCCAAAGAAACTGCAAATCGTTTGACAATTAATAGCTGTGTTATCTATTAATTTCTTTTAAAAAAGCCCCAAATTCTTACGTCATTCTTGCTTCTTTAGCAACTAACAGTCACTCTATTTAATGATTTTACTAGTTATTTCGTTTGTCCAACCACTGTCTTTAATGTGTAAATACACAAACTTGCCCCTAAAAGGAAAATCTTGGATTGTTATTTCATCTAGAAAGCCTTTATATACTAATTCTACAGCGTCAAACTCTTTTCGAGGTGTTGCTTTTTCTTCAAAATATAGATGAAGGTTTTCTTCAGAATTAGTTGCAGAAATTATTTCAAAATTCTCTATCAAAAAATCAGGAAGCATAAATTTTAAAAGGTCTATGGAAGTCATATTTCATTGTTAATTCTAAAAACATCTTCTTTTCTTCTAAAACTTCTCCCTAGATTTTGTTCCTAATCCACAATATTTAAAACCTAGAATTTATAATAGGGATAATGATATCAAATTATGCAATCAATTCTCAAAACTGGAATAGCCTACAACTCATTCTAGAGATTGGTATGTCTATTATAAATTAATTTATAACTGTGCCGGGAAATTCAAATTCATGTTTACTATTAATACTGGGTTTAATTTTTGTAATCAGGTATACATTTCCCCTAATCAATAAGAGTTTGTTCTTTAAATTAAGCCTCTTGATATCGATTTACAGCGGTAGTGAATCGTACTTTAGCAACTGTGTTTTTATATATGAAATATCATTAAAAGTGGGTATGGTTAAACTCCTATAAACATTGTTAATTTACATGATAAATCAATCCACACAAAATTTAAAATAATTGAATTATCCTTCCTTATAAAATACATTTTTTACGGAAAACCGTAGAAGAGTCATTCTTATAATTTGTATGTTTGAAAATTATTATTAAAGGATTAAATATAATCACCCATCGTAGCAAGATACATTTATGAAACACCTGTACAGAATTATATTTTTATTTATCTTCCTATTTACTACAATATCTAGTGTTCACTCCCAAACAATCAATTTAATTCGATTTAACAATACGGCTAATTATACTGCTGGTTCAGGAGTTTCAGTGATAATTAACCCAACAGGAATATTTAAATTGAATAATCAATTTATTCTGGAACTGTCTAATGTTGGAGGGGCATTCACAACACCTACAACCTTAAACACTTTAAATGAGTTTTATGCTCCAGTGATTAATGGTACACTTCCTGCTGGTCTTGCTGCTGGAACTTATAAATTAAGGGTAAGAGCGACAACAGGTTTGGGGACAACACCAGAAACATATTCCGTAGTAGAGACTTTATCATTTAATATTATACTGGGAAGTAGCGATGTACCATCTGCTACTTCTGAATTACCCAATAACAGTTCTTTTTTTAATTGTACTCTAAGTTGTTTAAAAACAATAAACACATTTGGCTCTTTGACTCAAAGTTTTGGAGCTACTAGTACTATTTTACCAAAAAAGAAAATCACAATTTGTAATTATTCAAATACCGATAATTATAAAATAACCTTAATAGACTTAATTAACGGAACACAAACTCCAATATTATACAACAATGGAAATGGAGATATAATAATCCCTGATAATTTAACCATTGGGACATATATTTTTGAAATTGAAAAAAACAATAATTCGGTGTATAGTTTAGTGTTTTTGTTTCATGGTAATGGTACCAGTTTAGGCAACTCAACAAGTGAAGTAGTTTGCGTGGGCGTGGATGTTTCATTTACGGTTGACATAACAAATCAAGGAATAGGAAGAAATTACAATGGTTCCAAATATATAATTGATTTTGGAGACAACTCAACTTTGCTTGAACTTACTCAAGCACAATTGATGTCTAATCCAACAGTAACCCATAACTATACAACCGTTTCTTGTGCCAAAACAGACAGTAATTTTATTATAAAAGAAACCCTTTTAAATAAAGGTGTCTACAATGGAGGTGTTAATACAAATTACTGTACTGAATTTCATAAGAATGGAAATGGTGTTGAGAAAAAAGTAAACGTGAGTTTAGCTCCCAAAGCAGATTTCACATTAGCCAATAAACAATGTATAAATCTAGATATTATTGCCACAAATAAAACTATATTAGGATCTTATGGAAGTAGTGGCAATTGTCTTGATAAAGCAACTTTTACTTGGTATTACAAAAAACCAGGAGATCTTGCCTTTACTGAGGTTACAATCTCTAACTGGATTGATTCTTCGAATAATTTAAGAATTCCGAAAAGCATAATATCTACACCTGGTTGCTGGGAAATAAAGTTGACAGCAGTAAATGACGACTTATGCCAGACTATAACTGAGGCAATCCATACCATAAAAATAGAGGTTCAACCAACTGCTTCATTCACAAATTCACCACAATCACCTATTTGTCCAAATACAGAAATCCAATTTACAAATACGTCAAATGTAATTAATCTTAATTGTCAGGACCCTACCTACGCATGGACTGTTTCACCCTCGACTGGTTATCAATTTGTCAATCCGTCTAATTCTGCTTCAAAAGACACTAAAATATTATTTACAAACCCAGGCACTTATACTGTACTATTATCTGTCACAAATTCTTGTGGAACTGTTGTGTCA
The DNA here is from genome assembly GCF_041431385.1 of Flavobacterium sp. Arc2. Taxonomy (NCBI): domain Bacteria; kingdom Pseudomonadati; phylum Bacteroidota; class Flavobacteriia; order Flavobacteriales; family Flavobacteriaceae; genus Flavobacterium; species Flavobacterium sp. Arc2. The sequence continues at coordinate 131,156 of NZ_JASMRH010000001.1, forward strand.
GTACCAAAAATTATTGAAGTTTCAGGAAGTCCTACAGTAAGTTTTATTCCCAATACACTATCAATATGTCAGACGTCACCCAATTACACAATTGATTTTAGTCAAGCGGGGACGAAGCCAAATTATAGTGCAGCTCCTTATGCTCCAACAAATTTCTTATGGTCCATTTCCGGCCTTGGTGTCACTGCAGCAGATTACAGTTATACAGGCGGAACAACGGCTAGCAGTCAGTTCCCTAAAATTAACTTTACTGCATTTAAAACGTATAATATCACCGTAGTTGTTAATGGAAATTGTGCAGGCTCGGGTCAAGCTACTTTTAGTTTTGTATTAAATGAATTCCCTACTTTAATTGTTACAAATCCCTCAGCAGTTTGTTCTCCTGCTACTGTAGACATTACAGCACCAGGAATTACATTAGGTTCAGACAGCGGGTTAATTTATAGTTATTGGACAAACACATCAGCAACAATATCAATGCCAACAGCAGCTGCGATAACAGTATCAGGTACTTATTACATCAAAGCAACGAATTCAAACGGCTGTTTTATAATTAAACCAGTAATAGCAACAGTAAATGCTTTACCTATTATAGGAGGCACATTATCTACATGTATTGGTGCAAGCTCGCAATTATCAGGTTCAACACCACCAACTTCAGGTAATCCCTGGATTTCATCTGATACTAGTGTAGCAACAATAAACAGTGCAGGTTTAGTTTCTCCAATAGCAATAGGTACAACAGTAATAACTTATACAAATTCTAATGGTTGCTCAAAAAGTGAAACATTTACAGTTAATGCTTTACCTTCAATTTCAGGCACTACGTCAGCATGTATAAATGCAACTTCACAATTAACGGGTTCTGCAGCACCAGCTTCAAGTTTGCCATGGACTTCGTCAAATACTGCTATTGCAACAGTTAGCAATACAGGACTGGTGACGGCTAAAGCGATAGGTTCGGTAACAATTACTTATAAGAACTCAAGTAATTGTGCGGTCACTTCCAATTTTACGGTGAATGCTTTGCCAACGCTTACAGGTACTTTCTCTGTTTGTACCAATTCAACTTCGCAATTAACAGGTTCTGGAACTTCGGCTTCAAGTTCGCCATGGGCATCTTCAAATCCTACTATCGCTACAGTCAATAGTACCGGATTTGTAAACGCCCTGACGGCTGGTACGACAATAATTAGTTATACAAATTCGGATGGTTGTACAGTAAATATAACATTTACAGTAAATAACCTTCCAACAATAACAGGATCGTCAAAAGGATGTATAGGGACTACAACACAATTATCAAGTTCGGGTACAGCTAGCACTAGTTCGCCATGGATATCTTCAAATCCTTCTATTGCGACAGTCAATAATACAGGACTAGTGTCAAGTATAACAGCTGGAACAACAACAATTACATATAAAAACAGTAATGGTTGTACTGTTGATTTCTTATTTTCTGTAAATGAATTGCCTAATTTAATTGTTACAAATCCCTCAGCAGTTTGTTCTCCTGCTACTGTAGACATTACAGCACCAGGAATTACATTAGGTTCAGACAGCGGGTTAATTTATAGTTATTGGACAAACACATCAGCAACAATATCAATGCCAACAGCAGCTGCGATAACAGTATCAGGTACTTATTACATCAAAGCAACGAATTCAAACGGCTGTTTTATAATTAAACCAGTAACAGCAACAGTAAATGCTTTACCTGTTATAGGAGGCACATTATCTGTATGTATTGGTTTTACCTCACAATTAATTGGTTCTGCAACAGCATCCACAACTTCACCTTGGTCATCTTCAAATCCTGCTGTTGCTACAGTTAATGATACAGGATTAGTAACTGCATTAACAAGCGGAACTTCAATAATTACATATACAAATTCTAATGGTTGTCTAAAAACGGTAACATTTATTGTAAATAATAATCCAATTATTATAAGCCCACAAATCCAAACCATCTGTTCCAATACTGCCTTTTCAATAATTCCCTCAGACGGATCGGGAAACATCGTTCCAGCTGGAACTACTTATTCTTGGGGAGTTCCAGTCATCACGGGAGGAATTACGGGAGCTGCAGCATTAACAAATCAAACAACTATTAATGGGACCTTAGTAAATCCAACAAATGATGTTCACACAGCCACTTATACCATAACCCCAAAATCGGGCAGCTGTATTGGCTCTTCATTTACGGCAGTGGTCACGGTAAACCCTTCTCCAAAAGTTGTTTTTTCGGGAGGCAACCAAACACTATGTTCCGGAGATATCAGTTCGCCAATAACATTAACGAGCCCGACTACCGGAACGGTAACTTTCAATTGGACCGCAAACGTTCCAGCGGGAATTTCTGGAGCAACAGCTTCTGGAATGGGTACAATACCAACTCAAACGCTAATCAATTTAACCACAAATCCACTAACCGTAACTTATACGGCGGCAGCCACTTTCGAAAATAATGGGGTTTCTTGTTCGGGCCCGACTTTAGATTATAAAATAATTGTAAATCCTGCCATAATAACATCCAGCATCCTGTCTAATTTCAATGGTTTCAATGTGAGTTCTGTTGGAGTATCTGATGGAGCAATTAATGTTACAGTTATGGGAGGTTCGGGTGCTTATACCTATTTGTGGTCGGGACCAGGCGTTTTTTCGGCCATAAGCCAGGATATTTCTAATGTTGCCGCGGGAGCGTATACGCTAACCATAAATGACGGCTTATGTAATGCTGTCATATTAAATTTTACTTTGACCTCCCCCCTGCCGTTACTCATCCAGGAAGATACCGCGGCACATAGCGATGTTTTGTGTTTTGGTTATTTGACTGGTATTATTAAAGTTGCTATTACACAACAATCTGTTGGCCCTTATGATTATGTATTGACTTTGCAAGGAGGCGGACCAATAATTAGTATTATTGATTCAGCGGCTACGAATTATACTTTTACGGGTTTGGCAGCAGGGATTTATGACATAAAAGTTACGGATGCAAATGGGAGTGTAAAGACAATTCCCGGAATAGTCATTACACAGCCCAGCGGCATCACTGCTTCCATCTCAGGAAAAACAGATGTTAGCTGTGCAGGCAATGCAACAGGTTCAGCAACGGTAACTGCCAGCGGTGGTATTGGAAACTTAACTTATTCCTGGAATACCAGCCCGATTCAAACTTTAGCAACAGCCACTGCATTGACGGCAGGAACTTATACCGTTACTATAACTGATGCCAATAACTGTTCGATACAAAAACAAGCAGTTATTACGGAACCAAATATAATTGTTACGTCTATCGCTTCCCAAACCAATGTATTATGTTTTGGAAACAGTACGGGCTCCGCAACGGTTCTCGCTAGCGGAGGCACGGGAGTTCTAACCTATTCCTGGAATACGGTACCGGTACAATCAATTGCAACTGCGACCGGTTTAACGACAGGAAATTATAATGTAACCGTTACAGATGCTAATGGTTGTTCAAAAGTGCAAACGGTGCTCATAACACAGCCATTAGGAGCGTTAAGTTCAATAATCTCCAACTCAAATAACGTAAGTTGTTTTGGCGGCAATGACGGAAGCGCTACCGTTTCAGTTTCTGGAGGAACTTCCCCTTATTCTTACTCGTGGAATACCAGCCCAATTCAAACCTTGTCAACAGCTACCGGATTAAAAGCAGGGATTTATAACGTAACTGTTACAGACGCAAACGGATGCGGAATTTCAAGTCCAATCACAATAACAGAACCAGCGGGAATGAGCGCAATTATAACCGCCCAAACGGATGTTTTCTGTTCAGGAAACAGTACCGGTTCAGCAACTGTAACTGCTAATGGAGGAACATCACCTTTTACCTATTCTTGGAATACAACACCAATACAAACTTCGAATGTTGCCATAAATCTGGCAATTGGAACATATACAGTTACCGTCACAGATTCGAAAGCTTGTTCGACAAGCACGCAGGCCATAATAACGGAACCCAACGGAATTGTAACCGCAATCGCTTCTCAAACCAATGTGGATTGTTTCGGGAATAATACGGGCGCAGTTTCCGTTTTAGCCAGTGGGGGAACAGGAACATTGACGTACTCCTGGGATACGGTCCCGGTACAAACTTCGTTAAATGCAACAGGCTTAATAGCGGGAACTTATCATTTGACCGTTACCGATGCTAACAATTGTGCCAAGGTTCAAACAGTAAATATTACTCAACCCGACGATATTGTTATAACCACTGATTTAGAAAAAGACATTAGTTGTTTTAATGATGCCAATGGCGAAATTAAAATCACGATTTCCGGCGGAACATTAAACTATAAATTCACCTGGACCAAAAATGGAACCCCTTATGCAACCACAAAAGACCTATCAAATTTAAGTCCTGGAGTATACGTTGTTTCGGTTTCAGATGCTAACAATTGCGGTCCAAAAACAAGGCCATTTACTATTACTGAACCGCCAATATTAGCTGTAAGCCTGATAAGCCAGACCAATATATTGTGTTTTGGAGAATCTACAGGAGCTATAAATATTTCGGCAGTTGGAGGAACACCCGCAATTTCCGGTTATAATTTTGCCTGGACAGGACCAAATGGATTTACAAGTTCCAATAAAAATCTAAGTGCTATTATTGCTGGAACTTATGATTTGGTTGTAACCGATAATTCAGGCTGTTCCAAAACATTAAGTGTTACGCTAAGCCAACCAACGAATATTGTTTTGACTGCCACAACCACGCCAATAATCTGTTATGGATCTAATGATGCTTCCATCACCCTTACCATAAATGGAGGTGTTGCTCCCTATGCAATCGTCTGGAGTAATATGGGAGGCGGCACTTTCCAGGACAATCTATCCGCTGGTGATTATCTGATTACCGTTACAGACTCCAATAATTGTACAAAAACCCTGAATGTAAATATTCCCGAAGCACCGATTTTCACAATCAACCCGGTTGTCAAAGACATCAGCTGTTTTGGTGATCATAATGGCAGTATTAATCTAAATCTAGTGGGTGGTATCGCTCCGGTAAAATTGACTTGGGATGATAATGCCACGGCAGGAAATGTCAGGAATAATTTGGGCCCGGGTTCTTACACGGTAACGATTGTTGACAGCAAGCCCTGTACAATCAAAAGAACTTTTATCATATTGGAACCTCAATTATTAGCACTTTCGGCCAATGTTACCAATGCCTTTGATTGTGATAATGCCAATAGCGGCGCGATAAACCTCCTTGTTGCAGGCGGCACGGCGCCATTTACCTATACCTGGTCTAACGGTACGACCACGGAAGATTTGTTCAATATTTCCGCAGGGAATTATTTGGTTACGGTAAAAGATGCAAACGGCTGTTCAAAACAGGCGCAATTTAGTATCAATAGGCCACCGGCTATAGTGATCGGAGTGGTTACCAAAACCGAATTTGACTGTGAAACCAAATACGTTAAACAAAGTTTTGTAGCCCAAGTTTCTGGCGGGGTTCCACCCTACCAATTAGTTTGGTCAAGCGGAACGGTTAGCGGAGCGAATAATGAAACGATGAATACCAGTCAAAACGGGACAGCTATACTATACGTAACCGATGCCATCGGCTGTAAGTCAAATTACTCCTTCAATGTTAAATTGCAGTACCTTGGAACGCCTTCTTATAATGCAAGTTCTTATGCATATTCAAGTTATGGGTCTTATTCGATAAATGACCCCATTCAGTTTACCAATACTGCCACTGGAGATTATATCAGCGTGGCCTGGGATTTTGGAGACGGCAGCGTTTCGACAGAACCTAACCCAGTGCATACCTTCATAAATCCAAAAGATTATGTTGTAACCCAAACAGTAACCTACCCTTTCGGATGCGTATATGTGCAAAAAATCACCTTTATTGTTGAAAAAGGATATTTATTGGTAGTTCCTAACGCTTTTACTCCAAATGACGATAATCTCAATGATACGTTCAGACCTGTCACTAAGGCTTTAAAAAATGTTCGATTGGACATCTACGATACCTGGGGTTCATTGATCTATTCAGAGACAGGAGAAATTTTGCGAGGTTGGGATGGTAAAATAAAAGGACAGAATGCGGAAAACGGTAATTACTACTGCAAAGTCAGCGGAGAAACTTTTTATGGAACTGTTGTCAATGTAAACCATCCTTTTGTATTAATAAAATAAGCCCACAAACCAGAATGAAACTAAAATTTGTTATATACATACTACTGACTACTATATCTATCGCAGAAATTAAGGCGCAGGACCCTGTTTTTACACAGTATTTTTTGGTTCCCGAATCACTTAATCCTGCCTTTACAGGAACATTAATAACGGGATACACTGGCCTCATACACCGCTCACAATGGCCAAATGACAACAGAAGAATCGATACGGAATATGCTTTCATTAATGGACCTGTTGGACCTGAAAGAAACATGGGCTTAGGTTTAACTATTTTAAATCAGCGGGAAGTTTTTACCAATTATAATTATATTCAAGTCAACGGAGTTTACTCCTATAACGTGAATCTAAATTATGATTGGCGACTTCGATTAGGACTGGAAGCTGGATATGGAAGTAAAAACTTTAATTTCAGTAGTCTTTTATTCGAAGATCAAATTAATACAAATGACGGTTCAATAAATGGAGGAAGTGTCGATCCAAGTTTTTTAAACGCTACCGATAAAATCAATTTCTTAGATGTTTCCTCTGGAATACTATTGTATAGTGACAAAGCCTGGTTTGGTGCGTCATTAAAACATTTGAATAAACCAAATATTGCATTTACTAACAATGCTAAAGTTCCTTTAGAAATGTTTTTAAGCATTCATTCCGGATATTCATTTAGTTTGGATGAAACCCATTTAAATTTCTTTCCAGATCAAACAAATTTATTGCTTACTGCCAACTATATGCGACAAGCTGAATACAACAGATTAGATTTTGGGACAGCTCTCGAATTCAAACCTTTAATTCTGGGAGTCATTGCGGCAACGAATCCGGAAGGAAAAAGCAATAACAGTCACTTTTTAACGTCTGTAAATCTTTTTGGCTCCATTCAGTTAAATCGTTTTGTATTTGCCTATTCCTATGATATCAACACTTCGAAATTGGGAAACACCCAAGGCGTGCATGAGCTTTCATTGACTTGGCAAATTGGTCGCGGTTGCTCTAGTTGTGATAATTATTTAGTAAAACAACCCTGGGGCAGAAACTATTAACTTAGTTTATCTGAGAATAACACATCCCGAAATAACTAATAAATCATCGCAGAAACAAAAAGGAATCATAGTAGTGCTTTTCTATTTGATTATCTTGTAATTGATTACACACTTAATAAAAAACACTTATCGCCGGTCCCTTGAAAGCTCTCCGTAAAATGGGAAGTTCCCTCACTTTGGAGTTGTAAATTAAGGAAATAGAATCACTCTGAGTTGTCAACAACTTTTAGCAAATTCGGAAATAAGTTAAATACATTTTTATAATGAACCAACTAGGTTAAAAATCAGAAAATTCAAATTGCTAAATGAGCTTAAAAAGATTAGCAAAACATTACCTACTTACTTATTAGACTAGATATACGACCCTAGAATTGACCATTAAGACGGCTTGTTAACTTTAGTAATTCCCGCTCCTCCGGTAAAAGTTATTACTGGAATAATAGATCCATTTACACAGACCGAAGAAACACTAGCTGTCATCATTGCTCACGGCAATACCACATCAGCTACTATTTCATTTAAGTTTTCTACATCATTATCTAAATAACTGCTATTCACTTTAGCATGTAATTGACTAGCTAAAATTAACAAAAAAAACAGAATCAGGTAAAGTTATTTCATAATTATATTTTGAAGAGGAACATAATATAACAGCTATTTTCACTGTCATAAAAAAGCTAATCTACACAAATATAAACTTTTAGTGTTTAATTCTTTTATGGATTCCAATAAAGACTGTGCATTAACTCCATGGTCTATTAAATAATAGTATATACTTTTTATAAATAACCGCAATACTATTAGGTAAGCATCTTAAAAAACTAAACTGACGGAAATAACAAAAACCCGCTAAAAGTTACATTCCTAAAAAAACTGGCACTTCTGGCAGTTTACCTTAAATTAGAATTGTAAATCATAGTAGCCGTACTACTTAATTTACGAGTTAAAATCTAGTCCTCACTAAAACAAATCCGTAACCAATAATTTTTAAAAGATGTATTATTAGACTTTTATTTCTTAATTATCTACCTCACTCTTTCATCTTTTGGAAGATATCATATTAGTCGTTATGCACAAATATCAAATCACATGATAGTACTGAAAAAATTTAAATCATATACTTTTTTTCGATTACGTACATTACTTACCTAATTATAACCAAACTAGATATTTATCAGTAATTATCACAATAAACTTACTTATCTCAAAGCTTTTGTGTTTTTTATCGATTATTTATACTTTTAAACTACTTTAAAGCTAAATTAACATACCTTTATCTTACAAAAAAGCAACCTAAAGGTCTCTATAGATTGCATTATAGAATGAATTTATATTTTAATAGTATGGAGAAAAACTACCTTATATATTTTAAACTGTTTTTAACGTTCGTAATTTTTTTTAATTGTGGTGAACTGTTTTCACAAACATATACTAACACCACCCCTGGAACATACACCATTCAAGTTCCTGCCGGAGTCACGAGTTTACAAGCCGAAGCGTGGGGGGCAGGTGGTGCTGGTGCTGGAAACAACGGTAATGCTTTAAAAAATGGTGGTGGTGGTGGTGGTGGCTACGCTCGTACTCCGAATATACCTGTAAGCGCCACGACTAGCTGCACTGTTACTGTGGGAGCGGGAGGTACATCAAAGTTCAACTCTTCTAATAATTCTGTCACTCAAGTTCACGGGGGCGCATCTTCCTTTGGTACTACTGTAATTGCGACAGGAGGTAAAACTCCACAATCATGGGAAGACTTCTCCAACAGCACCTCCAATACTGGACCTACAGGAGCAACAGGCTCCACGGGATCCGTAACGTATAACGGTGGAAATGGTGGTTATGGAGCCTATCCCGGCAACAATTACTCTGCCTCTGGTGGTGGTGGTGCGGGAAGCTCAAACAACGGAAGTGCGGGAAGCAACACAAGCAATACATCAACAATAGGAGGTGCAGGCGGTTCAACCGGTGGTGGCAAAGGTGGAAACGGAAGAAATAGTAATATAGTAGGTTTATCTGGAACTAGCTCTGGTGGTGGTGGTGGTGGAGTTGCCGCAACTGGCTATAGTGGAGGCGCTGGTGCTAGTGGTAAAATACTTCTTACCTATTCTTGTCCTACCTATTCCTTATCTAATACCGCAGCGCAAACAACATCACCAAATAATAGTAGCCTCATTACAGTAACAGGGCCCACATCAACATTGCCGGTAGGAACGTATACAGTTACTTACGATTTAAGTAGTCCTAATAGTGCAACCAACAACACCGCTACGATGACCGTGAGCACGGCGGGCACAGGAACTTTTAGCACAACAACGTTAACTACCGTTAGCACCACAACTATCACTATAAAAACACTTAGTAGTGGTTCCGGAAATGCATGTTCTTCAGCATTAACTGCTAACAATACCACGAATATTCTTATAGCTAATATTCCTACAATTGTAGTCACTGGAAATAACATTACAATAGCAAACAGAGATGTTACTCCATCAACAACAGACAACACTAATTTTTCAACGGTACAAATTTCAAGTTTAGTCGTAACGAAGACATTTATCATCAAAAACACTGGTAGTACTACATTAACACTTACGAGCTCACCAACAATTTCTGGCACCAATAGTAGCAATTTCACGGTAACAACTGCTCCTTCTTTATCCGTTGCATCGGGAGGAAGCACTACTTTTCAAATTTCTTTTAGCCCAATAACCACTGGTACAAAAACAGCAACAGTAAGTATTAGCAGTAATGACACATATAATAGTCCCTATGAATTTGCACTTGAAGGTGAAGCCGTACAATACTTTTATGATAGCGATGGAGATGGTGTATTAGACGATGTAGATGTAGATGATGACAATGATGGAATTCTTGATGTTACCGAAGAGGCCAATTGCAAAGCAGTTAGCGGTTATGCGGTAAACTACAAGTTTTTAAATGAAACTTTTGGCACAGGAACTAGAGTCCAGATCAATACTACTTACGACGCTACAACAACCTATTGCTATCAAGATGCAACGACTCCCACAGTTTGTGAAGGCAGTCCTAATTCAACAGATCTTAATGATGGTAAGTATACCGTAGGTCCCACAGCACAAATTGCCAGTTGGGCAGCAGGCATATGGTGGCTTGGTGGCGATCATACTGGGGATGCTAATGGTAGAATGGCGCTTTTTAATGCTTCTTACAATCCTGGCATATTTTATACGGCAAAAATCACTGGAGCATTACCCAATATACCCGTAACTTATAGTTTTTGGGTTCTTAACTTAGACCGCATTTCGGCTTCGGGGCGACTTAAACCAAATATAAAAGTCGAATTTAAAGATCTAAACGATACTGTTTTGGCAACCATATATACAGGTGATATTACAAATGATGAAATTTGGCACCAATTTAAAGCCGATCTAAATTTGCCTGCAAAACGCTTTTAAAGTAATCTTTACCAACAACAATGTAGGAGGACTGGGAAATGACTTAGCGATCGATGACATACAGATCACACAAACTTTATGTGATCGTGATGGTGATGGAATCCCTGACTTGTTCGACTTAGACTCTGATAACGATGGAATTCCAGACGTAGTTGAAGCTGGATTAGGCTATATATCTAATGGCAAAGGAAAAATAGATATCTCTTGGGTAGATACTACTCTTAATAATGGTCCCAACGGCTTACACGATGGAGCCGAATCAGCTGCTGCGCTTCCAGCTTTAGATTCTGATGGTGATGGAATACCTAATTATTTAGATTTAGACAGCGATAACGACAGTGTTTTTGATGTAGATGAATCTGGAGCAGGAAACACTAATGCCGTAGCAGGATATGTAAATGGCGATGGTGACATTAATGACGACGGTGTGGGAGATCGTCCAGAATCAGAAGCTTTTAGACTTAAAGATGTAGATGGTAACGGTGTACCAGAACTTTTTGGAGATGGAATACTTGATCTTTACGACTATGGTACAGCTGCCAACGGCAATCAATATGGGAATTTAGACCAAGGAATTTCAAATTCGAATGCTGCTACTACTTATCTTAAAGACTCTGATGGCGATGGAATACCCGATTATCTAGACCTTAAATCCAATGGAACTACCTTTGACATTGAAAACAATAAATTAATTTACCTACCTAAAATTTTTGACGATGGATATGGCAAAATAATTGGCACCGCCGATATCGACAAAGATGGAATTTTAGACGCTTTCGATACAAACACCGCACAGTTTGGTTCACCTAGAGATATGAATACTAAATTGTACCTCGATTTTGATGGTCGCAATGATTATGGACAAAGTACTGCGATTCTTGGCGGTTTGACCAATGCATCATTGATGGCTTGGATCGATTTAAATGCTGGTTATACTGGAGCTGGTGTTATCGTAGGTCAAAATAATTTTCAGCTTCGAATAACGGCTGCCAAAAACCTAGAAGCAGTTGTTAACGGTACTACATTAACATTTAACACTTTGGTGGCTCCTTTTTCATCTACAACTCTTACTACTTCGCAATGGTACCATGTCGCTGCCGTTTATGACGGAACAAATTCATTGTTAAAATTATTCTTAAACGGAAATATGGTAGCGTCAACAGACGCTCCAGGAGCTATTGCATCAGACACTTCTTTACTAACAATAGGTAGAGATCCATCAACTATGGGGCCAACTGGAAGTAAGTACTTCAAAGGAAAAATTGATGAAGTTCGCGTTTTCAATGTAGCGCTAAGTGATTCTTTTTTACAAAGAATGGTCTATCAAGAAATTCAAAACTTTAGCTCAGAGATTCGCGGAACCATTGTTCCTAAGAATATCGCTACTTCTCCATCAAGTTTGCCTTTCACTAATTTACTTCGATATTACCGAATGGACGCTTATAAAGATGATATTATTGATGACTTGACAACAACGGCAATAGATGTAACAGGCACAAAAATATACAATCATAAAAACATGTATGTGCAACAAGCGCCAATGCCGTTTTTAACAGAAAGGACTGGGACATTTGCGGTAGCGGTAAACAATACAGCCAAAGACATCAGGGGTGTTGATATAATGGAAAATGATTGGTCAATTGTCAAAGTGCAACATGACATCATCGAAACGGCTAACAATATAGATCTAGGTATGTTTGTCGATCCCTCCAAAACGATCAATATGACTAACAATACCAAGATACAAAACGATTGGTATCTAAAATTGGACGGAAAAATTGATTTGGTCGGTATGTCACAACTCTTACAAACTACAGAAAGTGATTTAGATGTGACAAGTGCAGGATCTATAGAACGCGACCAACAAGGACAGCCCAATAAATTCAATTATAATTATTGGAGTTCTCCAGTAAGTACAATAAATAAAACGGTTAACAATAACGATTATACAGTTGCTGAAATTATGAAAGACGGAACGAATAGCACGCCTGTAGACATTAAGTGGATTGGCGGCTATGATGGAAATGCTAGCTCTCCTATTAGTCTAGCTCGTTATTGGCTTTATAAATTTGACAGTTATTATAATGCGTATGCAAATTGGGTTGCAATTGGTGAAAAAGGTACTGTAAGAGTAGGTCAAGGATTTACATTAAAAGGCAGCGGAGCGACGACAGCGCTTCAGAACTATACCTTTGTAGGAAAACCTAACAATGGTTTAATTGCAACAAATAGTGTAGGTCGAAACCAACTGTTATTAGCCGGAAATCCCTATCCATCAGCATTAGATGCAGATGCTTTTATACGAGATAACTTAAATACGTTAGGCTCTAATACGAGCGACGCCACTAATGGATCATTATATTTTTGGGAACATTATAGCAGTAATAACACCCATATTCTAAGGGACTATCAAGGAGGCTATGCAGTGCGCAATTTAGTAGGAGGTATTGCACCTTCCTCCGCAAATGTTGACTTTATTAGTAAAGCCGGAACACCTTCTAGAGGTATTCCAAATCAATATATTCCTGTTGGGCAAGGTTTTTTTATTAGTGGACGTCCAAACTCTGAAAGTAATACAGTTATTTTTAAAAACAGTCAAAGATTCTTTGTTAAAGAAGATACGATAGCATCTAATGTTTTATATAAGATTAAAGGTTCCAAAAAAGAAGTTTGGGACAATAACTATAATGATAAAATAGTAAAAGACTTTACTAAAAGAATTCGTTTGGGCTTCATCTCCCATAACGATTACCACAAACAACTGTTATTAGGTTTTATGAATGAAAAAGCAACTGATGCAATTGATTATGGCTATGACGCAACTAGTTTTGACAACTTACCTAATGACATTTACTTCTCAACTAACGGTTGGAAATTAATCATTCAGGGTGTGGGGTATTTTGATACAGCTGCGTCTTACCCTATTGGTGTAAAAACAGATGCAGCAGGAAAAGTAAAGTTCTTGATTGACGAACTCGAAAACTTTGACACTAATCAAGCTGTTTACATTTATGATAATGAGACAGACACCTATTATAATATTCGTGATAAAGCTTATGAAGTTATTCTTCCTCTAGGAGAGAACAAAACGCGCTTTTCATTGCGCTTTACCGACAAAAAATTAGCCGTAAAAGAAGATGAATTTATAAATTCAAATAATATAACAGTAAGCCATTCACAGAACAACAATAGCCTCATAATCCATAACTACTTAACCGACAATGTCGTGCAAAAAGTCGTTTTATACAATATTATTGGGCAGACAATAAGCACCTGGAATATAGAAAGTCAATCACAGCAAAATATTGAATTGCCTATCAAAAAAATAAGTTCTGGTGTATATGCAGTCAAACTACAAACTGCTAAAGGAAATATTAGTAAAAAAATAATTATTCCGTAAAGCAACGCTTTTCTTTCAAAAAAAAAAAACTGTCACTTCTGGCAGTTTTTTTTTTGAATAGTAACAGAATGCAAAAAATATTAAAATCCTTAAAATAATCTTACTACCTATGGTATAAAAAAAATATGGTCTTTAAGAGAAACTATACAATCCAAAAATCGCTGTGAAACAATTTTATTTAAAGCTAGATGAATGCTTTAACCATTTATAAAATTAGATAATATCTTCTATCCAATATCGCTTACAATTATTAAATACTCTTATAGATTCTCACTTATAAATAAAACTCATAAGTTATAATAACAATATTTAACTTACTTTTTAAATAATTCGATGTACTTTATCGATGTTTTAAGCTTTTTGTCGATAAAAAAATAAATGTTTTATACTTTTACTTTGTAAAATAGGGTTTTTAGACAATCATGCTTTTCAGATGCGAAAAGCTAAAATATCTGGAATCAAAAAAACAAACTATGGAGAACTTTACTTTTAAACATCACTCATTTTTATTGTTAATTTTAGTTATTCCATTTTTCAAATTCTATGCTCAAACCGTAACATCACCACAAGTTAATTTTACACAGAGAACTTCGACTGCAACTCCTGCTAAAAAAATATATAATGTAAAAGGAGATTTTACCATGTTAGGAAACACTAACCTAACACTTGCAACTTATGGCGATAATATTGACAATCAAAATAATTACATGAAGTTCGTCGATACTGATAACGACCCTACTACTTTCAATTCATCTAAAGCAACCCTTGAGCTTTCAAATACGGGAGAGAATAGTTCTAATCAAAATTGTTCCACCGTTCTTTTTGCAGCACTATATTGGACCGGAAAATCAGATGATGCGGATATCTTCACCACAACAAAACAGAAACAAACAGGAACAAAATCAGTTAACGCAAATTCGTCGGTAAGTCATAATCAAAATATCCAAGACTCTAATTATTCTTTAAGTATATCAAGCGGATCCAACGGCAATAGTAGGTTTCCATTTTATACATTTAGGGCAAATAATATAACATATCAGTTTGCATACTATACTGATTTTAACATCTACGTTTCGGTAAACAACGGTAATTTTACACTCATTCCATCTTCAACAACCTATAGTGGAGGTTACGCATATGGAACTCTTAACACTCCTTACGTTATTCAAGATGGAGCAGCAAATTTATCCATTAAGCAGTTAGTAAGAAAAAGTAATGGATCTCTAAACACTACAGAGATTCAAAACTCATCAACAGCATCAGTAAATATGTCTGGAACTGTTCCAATTTACACGACCGAATCAAAAACTTTTAATAAGAAAGTAATCTCCTTAAAAGGCCCTGGAGCTAGTACTTATACCTCGATCACAGCGAAAACTACGGGCACTAGCTCTAATCTACTTTTTCCTGGGACTTCAAATAGTGGGATTTTTGTAGGCTATCAAGAAGTCACAGATTACGTAAAAACGCATGGTCCAGGAGCATATACAGTCGCAGATATCGCATTATCAGAAATAGGATCAGAGTACGATTCACCCGGTTTTTCTGGTGGATGGACAATGATTGTTATTTATGAAAATCCCGTTATGAAAAGCAGAGCAGTGACCCTTTTTGATGGCTATGCTAATGTTAATAGTAATGAATATGGAAATATTTCTATATCAGGTTTTACAACCGCAGGATCTGGAAATGTAAACATGAAACTTGGAGTCATGGCAGCGGAAGGAGATATTGGCATATCTGGAGATTATTTGGCGGTACAAAAACTTAATTTACCTACAAATTCCTACCCCTCCAGCTATTCTATATTAACTCATGACGGTAATACGACTAATAACTTTTTTAATTCTTCCATTTTCCCAGTACCTGCAGCAGGTAAAAGTGACCCTATTCTAAAGAATAATTCTGGAGTTGACTTTAGTATGTTCACTATTCCTAATTCTAATAATTCAGTTATAGGAAATAATCAAACTTCAACCAATTTTAGATACGGATCATCTGGTGATGTATATACCATTTTTGGTTTTGCAATGTCTGTAGATGCTTACATTCCCGAGCCAAATGGACTTATAAGTGTAAACTCAATAAATAATAATACAAATCCAACTGTTTTAAATGCATTACCTGGACAAAAAATCAATTACTCGCTTAGCATTACAAATGAGGGAACTGAAGCCACAAATAACACCATAATCGAAATTCCAATCCCAGCAACTGCAATTTTCAATACAGCAGCAGCTATTACATACAATACTTACAATGGTTTTTCAACGGCAGAGCCTCCGCGTTTTGATTCAGCAGCAAATAAAATCATTTGGAAATTAGGGACCTTACCCATAGCTGCCGGTCATCCCGAATATGTATATGCCGATATAAGCTTTGAACTCAATGTTACAAATGATTGTAGTATTATAATAAATGCTGGCTGTAATCCAGTAGTTTCTTTAGAAACTGGTACAATATCAGGTAATGGAGCCACATCGGGCTCCCCATTTACACGGTATTTCTTTCAGGGATACGATAGTACCTCTTGTCATTTACCAATTGAAGGATCAATAAAAGTTGCAATAAACGGAACTTCTTGTGTGGCAGTGCTCGCGGGTGTTGATGCATCACCTTCATGTGGTCTGCAATCTGTTAAATTAGCTGCGACCTCAAGCACTTCAGGAAAGTGGTCAATTGTTAATGGCCCATCTGGCGGAACTTTTTCAAATCAAACAAGCACCAATTCAGAATTTTACAGCCCTAATAGTGGTGTCTACACACTACGATGGACAGTTACGACTAACAATAGCTGTCCCCCTATTACGGATGATGTACAAATTAGTATCGGACTCTGTAATAAATTGGATTTTGATGGGATTGATGATAATGTTAATTTCAACAACAACTTCAATTTAAACAGTGGATCATTTACTATAGAAACATGGATTAAACCAGGGGCAGTAAGCACAGATATTCAAACTATTTTTTCCAAAAGAAATACGCTTGTATCAAATGAGGGTTATGATTTAAGACTTGTAAATAATATAATCTCGTTTAATTGGAATAATTCAAACAACAGTAACTCAATAAAGTCGAACTATCCTGTCAGTACAGGAAGATGGCATCATGTAGCTGTTACATTTGACGGAACATCCTATAAATTATACATAGACGGTGTGAGTGTACAAAGTCCTGTTGCTGGTTCTAATCCAATTATAAATAATAATACAAATTGTATTTTGGGTGCGATGATGCAAGCTCCTACTTATCCTTATCTACCGGTTAATTTCTTTAAAGGATGGATGCAGGAACTCCGAATCTGGAAAGTAGCTTTAACCGAAGCGCAAACTCATCAAATGATGAACCAAAAAATTAAAAATAATAGCACCAATGTTTACGGAGAAGTAGTTCCATTAGCGATTCAGGGGCTAAGTTGGGAAAATTTAGATGGTTATTTCCAAATGACTCAAAGTAGTGATATCGTTGATGGTCTTCTAATGGACAAAACGAGTAATCTCCACAATGGAAGATTAATCGGTATAATTACAGCACAACCTGAAACAGCCCCTCTACCGTACACTTCGTCAATAGATGGAGCGTGGGAGGCAAACAGTTCTTGGACTTATGGTGATGTTTGGAATATCCCCAATACTTTAGGCGTTGACAACACAACTTTCATTGATTGGAATATTGTTAAAACGGTTAATAACATTACAACTATTGGTAATAAACAAGTATTAGGACTTCTCGTGGGAAGCAACACACTTGGAGCAAACAACGATAATAAAATTGAAATCTCGCATTATTTAAAATTAGATGGAAAAATAGACCTAGTCAGTAAGTCACAACTTATACAAACGGAAGGAAGTATCTTAGATATCAACAGCTCCGGTAGTATTGAAAGAGACCAGCAAGGGCAATCAAACAAATACAACTATAATTATTGGAGTTCTCCAGTAAGTACAATAAATACAACGGTTAACAATAAGGATTATACAGTTGGTGGAATTATGAAAGATGGGACAAATAGCACGCCTGTAGACATTAATTGGATTGGCGGCTATGATGGTTCCCCTACTACACCAAAGATTAGTTTAGCTCGTTATTGGTTATTTAAATTTGACAATTATAGTAATGCTTATGCGAATTGGCTTGCAATTGGCGAAACAGGTACTGTAAGAGTAGGCCAAGGATTTACATTAAAAGGGAGCGGAGCGACGACAGCGCTTCAAAACTACACTTTTGTAGGAAAACCTAATAACGGACTAATTAATAGCAATACTGTTAGTCAAAATCAATTATTACTAGCAGGAAATCCATATCCCTCCGCATTAGACTCAGAGGCATTTATAAAAGACAACCTAAGTGTCGTAAATTCTAATACAAATGATGCCATTAATGGAACACTATATCTCTGGGAACATTATAGTACTAATAATACTCATGTTCTAAAAGATTACCAAGGAGGATATGCAGTACTTAATTTAACTGGAAGCACCGCACCTTCCTCAGCAAATGTAGACTTTATTAGTAAAGCAGGAGTACCCTCCAGAGGAATTCCTAACAGGTTTATCCCTGTAGGTCAAGCTTTTTTTATAAGTGGGCGTCCAAATTCTACTAATAGTACTGTAATTTTCAAAAACAGTCAAAGAGCCTTTGTAAAAGAAAATGAAGTTAAAGATTCGAACGTTTTATATAAAATACAAGAAACTAAAAAGGTAGCCTGGAAAAATAACAATAGTGACATCATTCCTGAAAATACAATCAAAAGAATTCGTTTGGGCTTCAACTCCCATAACGATTACCACAAACAGTTGTTATTAGGTTTTATGAATGAAAAAGCAACTGATGCAATCGATTATGGCTATGACGCAACTAGTTTTGACAACTTACCCAACGACATCTACTTCTCAACTAACGGTTGGAAATTAATCATTCAGGGGGTGGGGTATTTTGATGCAGCTGCGTCCTACCCTATTGGTGTAAAAACAGATGCAGCAGGAAAAGTACAGTTCTTAATTGATGAAATCGAAAACTTTGACACTAATCAAGACATTTACATTTATGACAATGAAACAGATACCTATCATAACATTCGTGACAAACTCTATGAGGTTGTTCTTCCTCAAGGGGAGAATAAAACCCGCTTTTCATTGCGCTTTACCGACAAAAAATTAGCTGTAAAAGACGTAGACATTTTAAGTGAAACTGATATACTTATCAGTCATCAAAAAAACAATAACACATTAACAATTCACAACCGCTCATTAGACACCTATATAAATGATATAACACTTTTCAATATTCTAGGACAATCAATTACTTCCTGGAACATTGAAAACCTGAACCAAAAAGACCTCCCTCTTTCTCTTAAACGATTAAGTACTGGGGTATATATTGCTAAGATTAATACTTCCAAAGGACAATTTAGTAAAAAAATAATTATCCAATAAACGCAAACAAAGAGTAGCAACAAAAGTTATGATTTCACAATTTATCTAAATTTAAAAAGCACTTTGTTTTTTTTAATATATTTGGTCATCTAATAACAAACCTCAACAAATGAAAAAGATATTTATCCTTGCTGCATTTGCATTATTCACTATTACTACAAGTGCGCAAGAAGCAAAAGCTGCTCCTAAAAAAGAAGTGAAAGAAAAAAAATGTTGTGCTAAAGAAACCGATTCTAAAGCAATGACTGCTGCAGAAGTTGCAAAATGCAAAGCTAAATGTAAAGCCGAAGGAAAAAAATGTGATGCTACTATGGCAGGAACAGAAGAAAAAAAATGTTGTGCTAAAAAAGCATAAAGTACTTTTCACATAGCAAAAATGCCTCCATCAGGAGGCATTTTTTATTTTAAGCCGAGTTTAAAACTCATTTTATAAATCTGATTTATTTTTTTATTCTAACACTCCATTCAAAATCCATTTCAGATACCTGAACTCCTTTTTCGTCAGTTCCAATAGATTTCATCCAGAAGGTTTGTCCCTCGCCTGTTGCTACAGACTCTTGAATGGCACGTTCTATTAAATGACCGTCCTTACAGACAAATGTTATTCTACCTGTGGCTTTCTTAGTAAAATTTCCCTTATTATTTGCCACTAACATTGATATTTTCTTTCCACTTTTTTGAATTTGATACATAACCAAAGCTCCTGTTGAAAGTTCAGCTGCCATGGCTTGGACTGCAAAATACATCGAATTAAATGGATTTTGGTTAATCCAGCGGTGTTTCACTGTCGTTACACATTCCTTCTCATCAAGTTTCTTTACTCTAACCCCACACAGAAATGCAGAAGGCAATTTGAAAAACAAAAATTTATTTAGTTTAGACGCTGTAAGTTTCATTATCAGTGGTTTTTTTGCTAATGTACAAAAAAATACTATGCGTACATACAATATTACTTTGTTAAAACTATGTTAAGTTTTACTACTATGCGATACAAGATACTGTCTTTTAGATATATATTTGCATAAGAAATTACTATGTACAACTATTCAACAATCACTGAAAGTTTCAATCATCAATCAAAAATCAAAAAAAATGGAAGCAACTACCGAAAAAAACATCGCCACTTTTACTCACCTGAGTGCATTGACCCAGTATTTCATTCCTTTTGGGAATTATATTTTTCCAATAATACTTTGGACTTCAAAAAAAGACAAGTCGGAATTTGTAGATTACAGTGGGAAACAAATACTTAATTTCCAATTAAGCGTGTTACTATACACAATTGCTCTTGCACTTATTGCTATTCCTATTTTGATTGTAACCATTTTTAATAATGTCTCTTTGAACGCTATGATTCACGAGGATAGTTTTGTAATTAATAATATAAATTTTGAAAATAACGTAGCTTTAATCACGCTAGGCTTAACCACTGTATTTGTTTTTATCTGTTTAAAAGTAGCCGAGTTCTTTCTAATCATTTATGCTTCTATAAAAACATCTAATGGTGAAAAATATAAATATCCAATAACGATTCCTTTTATAAAATAGAGAGTCACTAGCCCCGAAGCAGCTCAGGACAAAAGCTAATTAGTAAAGTAATTAACTCCCAAAAAAAAAAACATCAATCAAAAAATGAATAGTTTAATCAACGAAAAAATCAAAAAAAACGAATTATGAATATTGAAAACACAAAAGCCCAGATGCGCAAAGGTGTTCTCGAGTTTTGCATCTTATCTGTTTTGAAAGAAAAAGATGCCTACACATCGGAAATATTAGACACTTTGAAAAATGCAAAATTATTAGTGGTGGAGGGAACCATTTATCCGCTGCTTACCAGACTAAAAAATGACGGATTATTAAGCTACCGTTGGGAAGAATCAACTTCGGGACCGCCTAGAAAATACTACGGTCTTACCGAAATAGGACAAACATTTTTAAACGAACTTACCACTACTTGGACTGAATTGTCTGATGCAGTAAACCTAATCACAAACCAAAAATAATAGCCATGAACAAGACTGTAAACATAAACCTAGGCGGAATGTTCTTTCATATTGATGAAGATGCATACCTAAAACTAACACGATATTTTGACGCTATAAAGCGATCATTATCTAAATCATCTGGACAGGAAGAAATCATAAAAGATATTGAAATGCGTGTTTCGGAATTATTAACCGAAAATCAAAAAACAGACAAGCATGTTGTGGGTCTAAAAGATGTAGACCAAGTAATCGCCGTAATGGGACAACCAGAAGATTATATTATAGAAGAAGACAATCACACTTCTCAAAGCTATAGCAATGCAGCAACCAGAAGAACTAAAAAACTATACAGAGACACTGACAAAGGAATGATCAGCGGAGTTTCGGCAGGACTAGGTCATTATTTTGGAATCGATGCCGTATGGGTTAGAATCATTTTTATCCTATTAGTATGGGGAGCTGGAACCGGAGTTCTTGCTTATATTATTCTATGGATCGTTGTTCCTGCTGCAGTAACAACGTCAGAGAAACTGGAAATGACTGGAGAACCAGTTAATATTTCGAACATCGAAAAAAAAGTTAGGGAAGAATTTGAAAATGTTTCTGACAAGTTTAAAAATGTTGATTACGATAAATACGGGAACCAAATAAAAACGGGAGCCGGAAAAATAGGAAGTTCTTTTGGTGATTTCATCATGACAATTTTTAAAATTTTCGCTAAATTCCTTGGAGTTATCTTGATTATGACAGGCTTAGCTACATTAATGGCCTTATTTATAGGAATGTTTACACTAGGAACTTCTTCTTTTATTGACTTTCCGTGGCAAGGATTTATAGAAGCAGGAAACTTCACTGACTATCCTATATGGGCTTTTGGACTATTGATGTTCCTTGCAGTAGGGATTCCATTCTTTTTCTTGACAGTATTAGGATTCAAACTATTGGCTCCCAATATGAAGTCTATTGGAAACATTGCTAAATACACCTTGCTAGCTTTATGGTTGATTTCAGTTGCTTTAGCCATTTCAATAGGAGTTAAACAAGCATCTGCTTTTGCCGCAGACGGGAGAATAGTTAAAAAAGAAAATATTGTGCTGCTACCAACCGATACGCTACAAATTAAATTCAAGCACAATGATTATTATACTAAGAATATTGATGATCGCGACGATTTCAAAATAGCACAAGATCCTAGCGGTGCAGAGGTATTGTATTCTAACGATGTTAGTTTAAAAATAGAAAGTACTGATGAGAAATTACCTTATATCCAAATTGAGAAAGAGGCAAAAGGAAAATCGATAGCTGAAGCAAGAAAAAGAGCGGAACAAATAAAATACAGTTATAAAATTGAAGGAAATCAATTGACATTAGACAACTACTTAATTACTGATTTAAAGAATAAATTCAGAGATCAGGAAATAGAAGTTACTTTATACTTGCCCGAAGGAACTTTGTTTAAAACAGATTCTAGTGTAAAAAACTATGATCGTTCTAATGATGATTTTTTTAATCTGCACCACAGCTCTGATAAGTATTTGTACAAAGTCTTTGATTCGAAAGTAAAATGTCTGGACTGTCCTTCTGATGAAGATGAGTACAATGATGTTTCAATGCATATTGAAGATGATGAGAACAAGACAATCAAGATCACTAAAAATGGTGTTTCTATTACTAATGACACTGTAAATATTTCAAATAGTGATCTTAAAGAGTTGAAAATAAACAAAGATGGTATAATTATAAAAACGAGATAATCATGTTAAAAGTCATCACAATAATAACGAAATTCATTCTTGTAACATTAACTGCATTATTGTTTGCGTCTTGCAACCATTCGATAAACATAAAATCTATAACGGGAAGTGGCCACGTTACTACCGAGAATAGAAATGTAAATGAGGGTTTTAAAAGTATCGAAGTTAGCAATGCTATTGATTTGATAATTGAACAATCAGACAAAACCGAGATTACAGTTGAAGCAGATGATAATTTACAAGAAAGTATCACTACAACAATTGAAAACGGCGTGCTTATTATCGCTTGTGATTATAATTCTTTTATCAACATCGAATCAAAAAAAGTCACCGTTAAAATGCCTATTATTGAGTCTTTGCGCGCTTCTAGTGCTTCCTCGATTACAAGTGTAAATACACTTAAAGCGGAGAATATTAACCTAAGGACATCTTCGGCCTCAAATATGAATCTGAATATTGAATCGGACAATATTGAATGCAAAGCCAGCAGCGGGAGTTCAATAACTGTTGACGGTATGGCACTAAGTCTAGAGGCTACGGCTTCTAGCGGAAGTGATATTGATGCAAATGATTTACTTGCAAACGAAGTAAGTGCTGTAGCATCTAGCGGGGCGACCATTAATGTTCACCCTATTGTAAGTTTAAAAGCAAAAGCTTCTAGTGGAAGCAATATTAACTACAACAAGACCCCAAAATCAATAGAAAAAAAATCAAGTTCAGGAGGAAGTATCGACAAGGTTTAACTTTTTATTTGACAATTAATAACTGAATCATCCATCAAAAGTGGATGGTTTTTTTATATTTGTAATAATCATAATAAAAGATAAAATGAAAAAATATATAGTAATCACACTACTTGTACTATCAACCACTCTTGTTTCTGCACAAAAAAAAGAAAAAATAAAAGGTTCAAAAACAGTTACGACTGAGCTAAGAGAAATTGGCTATTTTGACACCCTTGAACTAGAAGATAATCTTGAAGTTTATTTAGAAAAAGGAGAAAAACCAGGAATAAAGATTGAAGCAGATGATAATCTTCATGATATTATCTCAATGGATTTAAGAGGTAATACCCTTCGCATCTACACTTCTAAAGAAGCTATAAAATATAGAAAACTGATTGTAAAGGTGACGTATACCAATGAATTAACAAGTGTTTCTTCAAAAAATGATGCAGTTGTTAACGCTATACAAGAAATACAACTTGACTCCATCGTTTTTAAAAGTATCGATTACTCTAAATTATTTTTGAATATAAACACGAAGAATTTTGTTCTGCAAGCGGATGATAAATCAAAAATTGAACTGAATGCAAAATCTGAAAAAGTAAAAATTGTTTTGAGTAAAAATGCCGCCTTGAAATCTTTAATTACAACCCCTGAATTAGCTTGTGACATGTACCAAAAATCAGAAGCAAATATTGAAGGTAGTGCTACGAACGCTGTGATTCGTCTAGACAACAATTCTGATTTAAAAGGAGATAAGTTGACCATTAAAAATTTAGAATTACTTACTGAAAGTTACTCTAATGCTAGTGTAAATGCAGAAACATCTATTAGCATAAGTGCTGGAGAGAAATCTCAAATTGAACTTTATGGTAACCCAAAAATCGAAATAAGAAAATTTGCTGACGAAGCTAAATTACTTAAAAAGGTAAAATAAAATACCTCGGGCAAAGCCCAGGGAGCATTAAAATTCTAATTCAAAAATTTCGGAACAAATTCCAATAAAAGAAGCATAACCTCAGACTAAGAAAATCCTAAAGCGAAATAAAAAGCCCCATCTACTACTTATGTAAATGGGGCCTTTTTTATTCAAAATTTAATCTTTCGAATATTAATTTTATTTAGAAATTACTCTTTAGAAGCTAAATATCTTTCAGCATCAAGTGCTGCCATACAACCTGTACCTGCAGCCGTAATTGCTTGACGATACACGTGGTCTGCAGCATCACCAGCAACAAAAACACCTTCGACATTTGTTTTTGATGATCCAGCAGTATTCACAATATAACCAGTTTCATCTAATGTGATAAAGTCCTTAAAAATATCAGTATTTGGTTTGTGACCAATTGCAACAAAGAAACCTGTGGCTTCAATATCAAAAGTTTCACCACTTGTTTTATTCAAAGCTCTTACACCAGTTACTACTTGTTCATCACCAAGAACCTCAACTGTGTCATGATTCATTAAGATATGAATGTTCTCTGTTTTACGAACGCGCTCTTCCATGATTTTTGAAGCTCGGAATTTTTCACTTCGAACTAACATCGTTACTTTTTTACAAAGTTTAGACAAATAATGAGCTTCCTCACAAGCTGAATCTCCCGCTCCTACTATAACTACTTCTTGATTTCTATAGAAAAAACCGTCGCAAACTGCACAAGCAGAAACACCACCACCCATTTGTAAATAGTGTTGCTCTGAAGCTATTCCTAAGTATTTTGCAGTGGCACCAGTAGAAATAATTACAGTTTCACAATGCAACTCAATTGCATCATTAATCCATACTTTATGAATACCGCCAGAAAAGTCAACTTTGGTAGCCCAACCGTCGCGAACATCGGTACCAAACCGTTGTGCTTGAGCCTGTAAACCCACCATCATTTCTGGGCCTGTTATTCCTTCTGGATTACCAGGCCAGTTTTCAACTTCATTTGTAGTAGTCAATTGACCACCTGGTTGCATTCCTTGATATAAAACCGGATTCATATTTGCTCTTGCAGCATATATTGCAGCAGTATATCCTGCAGGACCAGAACCTATAATCAGGCATTTTATTTTTTCGATAGTATCAGACATAGTAAAATTTTATAATTATTTTAAACAGTACAAAAATAAGTCATATTTAGTGGAATACTGAAACGGAATAATAAGTTTTTGTTATTCTCTAATAAAAAAATCCGCAATGCAGAAACAGTACGTTTTTTCATCGTGGACGACGCATAGCACAAAACCATTCTATATCTTATAAATCATATAGTTGAACTCTAAACAACACTACTAAGAACCGGTTAAACAACTTATTTTTAATATACTTTTATTAACTGGATAAATACAAAAAACGAGTTTTAAGGGAGGAAACCGTTTAATAAAAATGGCGCAAAAGACAAAGTATACTATTTCTCTCTAGTATTAACTCTACCTCTGCGCCAATCTGATTTTTGTGCTAAAAAATTTTACTAGTTAGCTTTTAAAAGTTCAAGTTGAAAAGTTTGCAAACTTTTCCCTACTTCTAAAGGATGACCTAATTCTGATAAAGCACGTTCTAAAGCTCCTAATACAGCCAAAAGGTCATTAGGAGAAACAGAACCCATATGACCTATTCTAAAATAAGTGGTTTTTATTTCTGGCAGTAAACCTCCTGCAATTATCACATTACCATCAACCATTTTAGCGCTAAATGCCGCTCCGTCTATCCCTTCAGGATAATACACGGCGGTTAAGGTATTGGCAGTTATTGTATTTGTTTTTGGCAATATAGTTAGATTTAAAGAAGCGATTCCTGCTCTAAAAGCTTTTGCTAAACTTTGATGTCTTTTTACCCTTTTGTCCATACCTTCTTTACATATAATTTTCAAGCTCGTTTCTAACGCCACAATTAGATTAACTGCTGGTGTTCCAAAATAGGAAGGTTTCCTTTCTTCATAAGCCCTCATTATAGGCAACCAATTGTTCCAATCTGCATAATAATTAGGCACAAGCGTTTTTCTATTTTTCCAAACTTGTAATGCTTTTTCTGAGACCATTAAAAGAGCTAATCCCGGAGGTACGCCAATTGCTTTTTGAGATGCCGTCAAAACAACATCAAGCCCCCACTCATCTTGATTTAACTCTTCACCAGCTACCGAGCATACACCGTCTAAAACACTTAACGTATTATACTTTTTAGCTAATTGAGCTATAGGTTTCGGATCTACCAATATTCCCGTAGAAGTGTCTACATGAGTAATGGTTAAAGCTTTATATTGTTTGTTTTTCAGTTCTTTTTCTATAACATCAAGCCGTACATTTTCGCCTAAAGGCGCTTCTAAAAGCATTGTATTGGCACCATAGCGATCTAAAATATCTTTGAATCGTTTACCAAAATAACCCGAAGAAATAACCAATACATTATCTCCTTGTTCGATGAGATTAGCAGCAGCCATATCCATAGCTAGTGTACCTGTACCTGCGACGATAAATGGTTGCCCTTTTGGAGATTTCCACACTTCTCTCATTAGCTCAAGGCTCTTTCCGAAAATTTCAATAAAATCTGGTGCTACATGACTTGTCGTAGGTATTGCCATTGCTTGTAAAACTTCTGGTTCAAATTCGATAGGACCAGGAATCATCAGTAATTTTCTAGCTTTCATTTGGTTTTTGTTTTATTTTAATAAATTATCTTTACTTACCAATATTCCATCAGCGTCTGCATAAATGTAATATTCTGACAAAAAAGTTATCCCTCCAAATTTAACTGGAATATCTATCTCTCCTATATTACGCTTCACGCTTTTAACAGGACAAGTATTTAGCGCTTTGATACCAATATTCATTGAATTTATAACTTCACTATCGCGAATACAACCATTTACAATAATACCTTCCCAGTTATTTTGCATAGCTAATTCAGCTAATTGATCACCTACTAATGCACATCGTAAAGAACCACCGCCATCAATCACGAGTACTCTACCTTTTCCGTCAGATTCTAATTGTTTTCTTACTAATGAATTGTCTTCAAATAACTTTATCGTAGTGATTTTTCCCGAAAACACCTTTTTGCTACCAAAATGTTTAAAAATAGGATCAACACAACTAAGCAATTTTTCATACTCATCCCAAAGGTCTGCAGTTGTAAACATAAATATTGTGAAATTTAAAAAAGTTATTTTAATTGATGAAATTTGAAAAGGCAACATGTGTACATGTTGCCTTTATCATTAAATAGAATAAATATTATTTTTCTAATACCAATTCTCTTTTTTGCTCATTTTTTTTACTTTCAAACTGATCACTAGTGTTTTTAGCTCCATCAGCTTTTAAGGCTTTATCACCAGCAAAGAATGTTTTATGATCATCACCAAGATTTGATCCCGCCATTCTTTGATGTTTTACACAAGAAACACCTTTACGAATTTCTTGTCTCTGAACACCTTTTACATAAGCTAACATTCCCTCTTCTCCAAAATAACCTTGAGTTAAATCATTCATATGAAGGGCTGTAGTATGATAAGTTGGTAATGTAATTAAGTGATGGAAAATTCCAGCTTCTTTTGAACTATCCATTTGGAACGTTCTAATTTTCTCATCGGCACGATGACATAATTCTGAAGAGTCATATTGTGCATCCATTAAATTGTTTCTATCATAAGCTGTCATATTATCACCTTCTGCAAGCATTTCATCATAAGCTTGATTACGGAAATTTAATGTCCAGTTAAAGGAAGGTGAGTTATTGTAAACCAGTTTTGCATTTGGCACTACTTCTCTAATTCTATTAACCATACTTGCGATTTGTTTCACATTTGGTGTTGGAGTTTCAATCCATAAAAGATCAGCACCATTTTGTAGACTCGTAATACAATCTAAAACAACTCTATCTATATTAGAACCATCTTTAAACTGATATAAGCCGTTTGACAATCTAACAGGACGCACTAATTTACCATCTCTTTTAAGTAGTACATCATCTTCTCTAGCATCAGCGATAGTTATTTCTTCTGCTTCCACAAAAGCTAAATATTGAGAAGCTAAATCTCCTGGCTCTGTGCTTACCGGTAACTTTTGAGTAAGACTTGCTCCTTCTGAATCGGTTCTTGCAACAATAACTCCGTCATCAACTCCTAATTCTAAAAATGCATAACGAATAGCATTAATTTTAGCAAGAAAATCTTCATGAGGAACCGTTACTTTTCCATCTTGATGACCACATTGCTTAGCATCCGACACTTGATTTTCAATTTGGATTGCACAAGCACCAGCTTCAATCATTTTTTTAGTCAACAAGTAAGTCGCTTCTTCATTTCCAAAACCTGCATCGATATCAGCAATAATAGGAACGATATGTGTCTCAAAATTATCGATTTGATCCTGCACATCTTCTCCTTTTTCAAGTCTTCTGAATAAATCATTTAAATCAATAGCATCTGCTTGACGTAAGAAATCATAAATTTCTTTGATTAATGCAGGAACCGTAGTTTTTTCGTGCATGGATTGATCTGGTAAAGGACCAAATTCTGAGCGTAATGCAGCAACCATCCATCCAGATAGGTATATGTATCTTTTATTCGTTGTTTTATGATGCTTCTTTACAGCAATAATATTTTGTTGGGCAACAAAACCATGCCATGAACCTAATGATTGGGTATAATTAGAACTATCCGCATCATATTCTGCCATATCTTTTCTCATAATGGCAGCTGTATATTTAGCGATGTCTAAACCTGTTTTAAAACGATTTTGAGCAACCATTCTAGCTGCGCTTTCAGGATTTATTGCATTCCAAGTAGCTCCGTACTTTGCTTTTAAATCTTTTACAGTTTGCAAAGCAGAACTATAGTTACTTTGTTCTAAATTTTTCATAATTTTGTTTTTAGTTATTAAGGTTTTCTAGATTTTGATAATTAAGTCTCGTAAACTATTGCAGTAGTTGCGAGACATTTTTTTTAAATATATTGGTATGCTGGTAGTGTTAAAAATTCTTCGAACTCTTCGGTGGTAACAAGTTTATCAAACAATTTAATTGCCAAATCAAACTTGGAATTTTTTGTTTTTTCTTCCCCAAATTCTGCGGTTAGTTTTTCTATTTCACTATCAAAAATATCTTTGTATAGAGCCATATTAAAAGTTCTTCCATCTTCTATAACAACTTCATTATGTAGCCACTGCCAAACTTGAGTTCTTGAAATTTCTGCCGTTGCAGCATCTTCCATTAAATCATGAAGGGCTACGGCACCATGACCTCTTAGCCAAGCTTCAGTATATAAAATACCAACGTTTATGTTCTTTCTAATTCCTGATTCTGTTACAGTACCTTTTGGCATTTCTACTAAATCTTGTTCCGTTATATGTACATCATCACGTGTTACATGTAATTGGTTAGGTGTTGGCATGTGTTTATCAAATTCTGCCATAGCAACCGCAACTAATGCAGGATGCGCAACCCAGGTACCATCATGTCCATTTTTCACTTCACGCTCTTTATCTTTTCTGACTTTTTCTAGAGCAGCGTTATTTGCTTTTTCATCATTTTTAATAGGAATTTGTGCAGCCATTCCGCCTATAGCAAGAATTCCTCTTTTATGACAACGTTGAATAACCAATTTTGAATACGCATCCATAAATGGTGTCGTCATGGTTACTTGATCACGATTTGGCACTACAAAATTGGGATGATTTCTAAATTTTTTGATGTACGAGAAAATATAATCCCAACGTCCACAATTTAAACCAACAATATGATCTTTAAGTTCAAAAATTATTTCGTCTAGTTGAAAACTTGCAGTAATAGTTTCCACTAAAACAGTTGCTTTAAAAGTTCCGATGGGTACTTCTAAATACTGTTCCGCAAATTCAAAAACTTTGTTCCACCAACGCGCTTCTAAATAATGCTCTAATTTGGGTAAGTAGAAATAAGGTGCTGTTCCATTTTGCATCATAGTTTTCGTATTATGGAAAACATACAAGCCAAAGTCAACCAAACTACCAGAGGCTTTTTCGTCGTTAATTATAATGTGTCTTTCATCTAAATGCAAACCTCTTGGCCTAACCAATAAAACAGCCGTTTCTTGGTTTAATGCATAGGTTTTATTACGTTTTGTATCGACTAAGGAAATTGTCTTTTCGTTAGCATCTATCAAATTTTGTTGCCCTTCAATAGTATTTTTCCAAGTAGGAGAATTACTGTCTTCTAAATCGGCCATAAATGTTTTAGCCCCAGAATTTAAAGCATTAACAATCATTTTTCTATCCACAGGACCAGTAATTTCTACACGTCTATCTTGTAAATCGTGTGGAATTGTACCTGCAGTCCAATTTGCTTCTCTTATGTCTGCAGTTTCTCTTGGGAATTCAGGAAACTTTCCGCTATCAAAAATTGCTTGTTGTGCAACTCTACTTTCTAGTAGTTGCAATCTTTCTGCATTAAATTTCTCATGCAGTGCGACAATAAATGCTAATGCTTCATCAGTTAGAATTTCCGGATAGTAATTATTAACCTCTTTAGAAAAGTTAATTTTTGATTGTTTTAATAGTGCGCTTTCCATGATACTTTTAATTTAGAGTACAATACTATAAAAAAGTTTTTAATAAAACAAGCGAACGTTCGTTATTTATTTAATTTTATTAAAAAAAACATGTTCGCAAAAAAACTATTTTTACATTTTCTCAATAACGCTATACCCTACTTAACCAACAACATAGAAGACAACAAGCATTTTTACTTTTAAAAAAAATAACAAAAAACACAGAACCAACACGACCTTATTACACTCCTAAACGCAACTTAATTTTCAACTGCAGATCACAATAAACAAGCATTATACCACATCTATCAATCTTTATCTGTCAATAAAAAAGACAATTAAAACACACTTCATTTAACAAGCTTTCTTTTTACAACTACACTATTGACGCATTTCAAAACGCGATAAAAATTTTAGCGCATAAAAAAACCGCCTTGATACACAAGAAGGTTTTTTTTTATAACAGGGACAGATTTTAATCCGAAAAACGAAAATTAGAACTTGCGGTATTTTCTCGCAAATCCAAAACTAGAACTAGAACTTAAATACCGATTCTCTTACTTCATAAAAGCACAACCAAAATCGTACTTACAAATTAATCATTACTTTAAAATAGTAAAGCTCCACCTAATTTAAAGGCATAAAAAAACCTTCTTGGTTCACAAGAAGGTTTTTGTCGGGGTGGCAGGATTCGAACCTGCGGCCTCCTGCTCCCAAAGCAGGCGCGATAACCGAGCTACGCTACACCCCGTAAGCGAGTGCAAATATAAAACTATTTTTTGCTTAAACAACACTATTTGAAAAATAAGAAACAAAAAATGTTTATAAGAAAGAACGCTGACAATTTACCACTCACATCGGCTTCATCTTTTGTGCTTTAGCTACTATCTTAATAAATCTGTCATTATAAATAAAACATCTCCGTTTATAAACTCAATTATAAAATACCTTACAAATAGGCGAAACACATAACAATATGAACTATTAAAACAACCGGAAACTATAATTCACACGCTCTAATCACCGTCACCACCAAGCTGCAGCAGCAACCTAAAATCATAGAAAACCAAATCTAAAAAAGCGTACCATAAAACAAAGCAATATGCCCCTAATCAAGCTTTAACAAATGTTAACAAAATAGATTTTTAGAAACCATAATAAATTGTATTTTTACGGTTCAAAATTTATAAAATAAATGGGCAAAATCATTGCGATTGCTAATCAAAAAGGAGGAGTTGGAAAGACTACAACATCTGTAAATCTTGCCGCTTCCTTAGGAGTTTTAGAAAAGAAAGTATTACTCATAGATGCTGATCCACAAGCTAATGCGAGTTCCGGCTTAGGAATAAACGTAGACGAAGTTGAAATTGGAACGTACCAAATTTTGGAACACAGCAATACACCTAGAGAGGCAATTATAAAATGTTCTGCACCAAACGTAGATGTTATTCCATCACATATTGACCTCGTTGCTATCGAAATCGAATTGGTAGACAAGGAAAACAGGGAATATATGCTTAAAAAAGCACTAGAGAGCGTAAAAGACGATTACGATTATATTATCATTGATTGCGCACCTTCTCTTGGCCTACTTACTTTGAATGCATTGACAGCAGCAGATTCAGTAATAATCCCTATTCAATGTGAATATTTTGCATTAGAAGGTTTGGGTAAATTACTAAATACAATAAAAAGCATTCAAAAAATCCATAATCCAGATTTAGATATTGAAGGATTATTATTAACCATGTTTGACTCCCGTCTTCGTTTATCGAATCAAGTTGTTGAAGAAGTGCAAAAACACTTTAACGATATGGTTTTTGACACTATCATTCAAAGAAATGTAAAATTGAGCGAAGCACCTAGTTTTGGCGAAAGCATCATCAATTATGACGCAACCAGTAAAGGGGCAGCAAATTATTTACATTTAGCTCAAGAAGTTATAAAGAAAAACAGCAAATAGTTTTATGGCAAAAGCACTAAAAAAACAAGCCTTAGGCAGAGGATTATCAGCACTATTAAAAGATCCAGAAAACGACATTAAATCAGTAAACGATAGAAATGCCGACAAAGTCGTTGGTAATATTATTGAGCTTGAAATAGATGCTATTGAGATTAATCCTTTTCAACCCCGAAGTAATTTTAATGAGGAATCATTAAGAGAACTTGCTACTTCTATAAAAGAATTAGGAGTAATACAACCTATTACTGTTAGAAAATTAGAATTCAATAAATACCAGTTGATTTCAGGAGAACGTCGTTTGCGTGCTTCTACCCTAGTTGGATTAACAACCGTTCCAGCATACATTCGTATTGCAAATGACAATGAATCCTTAATTATGGCTTTGGTTGAAAACATTCAACGCCATGATTTAGATCCGATAGAAATTGCACTTTCCTACCAAAGGTTAATTGATGAAATTCAATTGACTCAGGAACAAATGAGCGAGCGTGTAGGAAAAAAACGTTCTACTATTGCTAACTATCTACGTCTTTTAAAACTGGATCCGATTATCCAAACAGGAATCCGTGATGGTTTTATTAGCATGGGACATGGTCGTGCCATTATCAACATCGAAGATTTAGACATTCAAACTGATATTTATCAAAAAATAGTAAGTCAAAACCTTTCTGTACGCGATACTGAGGCTTTGGTAAAAAACTATCAGGAAAGTTTAAAACCGAAACCAGCAGCCAAAGCGAAATCAGCATCAGGATTTGAAATTGAAGAAACACAGAAAAAGGTTTTTACTAATTATTTCGGAACCAAAGTGGATGTAAAAGTTGCCGGAAATGGGAAAGGAAAGATTACAATTCCATTTCAATCAGAAGAAGACTTCAATAGAATCATGGAAATAATAAAAGGATAGTGAATAAAATTCTTTACATAGGAATGTTCTTTTTTATTATAGGACACACCACTCTTTTTGCTCAAGTAAAAACAGATGCTGTTCTCGTGGCTAAAGACACACTAAAATCAAATGACATAGACCCACTTACTCCTGCAAAAGCAGCTTTCTATTCTGCTGTTTTACCAGGTTTAGGACAGGCATACAATAAAAAATACTGGAAAATTCCTCTTGTGTATGGCGCTATTGGAACCAGTCTGTACTTCTACTTAGACAGTAATAAAAAATACCATCAATATAGAGATGCCTATAAACGTAGATTAGAAGGATATAGTGATGATGACTACTCCTACCTAGATGACTCCCGATTAATTACCGGACAGAAATTCTACCAACGAAATCGCGACTTATCAGCTTTGTTTGTTGTGGCATTTTATGCTTTAAACATTATTGACGCTAACGTAGATGCTGCCCTTTTGCAGTTTAATGTTGACGAAAACTTATCAGTCCGACCTGTAATTTACCCTGATGATGTAACATTGAAGGCAAATGTAGGTCTAACCTTTAATTACAATTTTTAGATCTTAAAACGAAACAATTCGTTTATCATCTATATTTTAATTTATAAATAAACACCAAATGAAAATTGCGCTTTTAGGATACGGAAAAATGGGTCAGGTAATCGAAAGAATTGCACTTGAACGAGGACATGAGATTGTTTTAAAAAAGGATGAAAACAATACTTATGACGGACTTTCAACTGCTGATGTCGCCATAGATTTCAGCGTCCCTACAGCCGCTGTGCCTAATATTTCAAATTGTTTTCTCGCTAATGTGCCTGTCGTTTCTGGAACAACGGGTTGGCTGGAACATTACGACGAAATGGTAGCGCTTTGCACATCTAAAAATGGTGCTTTTATATCCAGTTCAAACTTTAGTTTAGGCGTTAATATTTTTTTCGAAATAAACGAATACTTAGCTAAAATGATGGCTAAACTAGATAATTATAGCATTGATATGGAGGAAATTCACCATACACAAAAACTAGACGCTCCTAGTGGGACTGCTATTTCATTAGCTAAAGGAGTAATTGAAAATAGCAATTATACAAATTGGACTCTAGATACACCAGCAGAAAATCAAATTCACATTGAAGCAAAAAGAATTGGAAACGTTCCTGGAACACATACAGTAACTTATAATTCAGTTGTTGATAGTATCGAGATAAAACACACCGCACACAATCGTGAAGGATTTGCTCTTGGTGCCGTAATTGCAGCCGAGTGGATTGTAGGTAAACATGGCGTTTTCACAATGAAAGACGTTTTAGAATTAAAATAAATCAAATAAAATTCCGGGAAACACCCATTAAACTTCCCATTCTATAAAACTAAAAAAAACTAAGTTATGTCTATATATCAATGGTTTGTATTTTTCCTATTTGTACAAATAATACACTTTTTAGGAACTTGGAAATTATATGAAGCCGCCGGCAGAAAACGTTGGGAAGCAGGAATTCCAGTTTACAACGCTATTGTATTGATGAAAATCATAGGTCGCCCTACGTGGTGGACGCTTTTACTTTTTATTCCAATTATAAATCTTATTATGTTTCCAGTAATATGGATCGAAACATTGAGAAGTTTTGGAAAAAAATCAAGCTTAGATACTTTTTTAGGAGTAATTACTTGTGGCTTATATATCTACTACATCAATTACACTCAAAAACTAGAATATGTTGCTGATAGAAGCATACACCCTCAAAATAAAACCGCAGATACGGTAAGCTCTTTGTTGTTTGCTATTATTGTAGCCACCTTAGTACACACTTATTTTGTACAACCTTACACTATTCCAACATCGTCTTTAGAAAAGTCTCTATTGATTGGAGATTTTCTATTTGTCAGCAAAGTTAATTACGGTGCGAGAGTACCCATGACCGCTGTTGCATTACCAATGGTTCACGACTCAATTCCAGTTGTAAAAACAAAATCTTACCTAAACTGGCCGCAAATTCCTTATTTAAGATTACCTGGAATAGAAGACATAAAACGAACAGATATTGTTGTTTTTAACTGGCCTGTGGATACCGTGCATTACTTCTTTGAAGCAAAAGGAACTCCTGGTGTAATTAAACCAATCGATAAAAAATCGAACTATGTAAAAAGATGTGTAGGAATTCCCGGAGACAGTTTATCAATAAAAGACGGAATCGTTTATATTGATGGTAAAGTACTGCAATTACCAGAAAGAGCAAAGCCTCAATTTTCTTATACAGTTGCCTTAGACGGTAAAACGCCTATTGATTTTGAATATCTATTAAAAGATATGGACGTAACTGATGGCATTGGATACAAAGGCGCCTCAAAAGACACGTTACTGTTTAGAGCATTAACTGCTGCGGGAGCTGCAAGACTGCGAAATGTACCCGGAATAACAGCTGTAACCCAAGAAATTTCTCAAGGAACAGAAGGCGGAATATTCCCACACATCAATAAATGGAATCGTGATAATTATGGTCCAATTTATATTCCTCAAAAAGGACAAACAGTGGCGTTGACTACTGAAACATTACCATTTTACAAAAGGATTATTACTGATTATGAATTAAATGATGCCGGAGACAAAAACGATCTTAAGGTTACAGGAAACGAAATCAGATTAAATGGTGAGATTGTTAAAAATTATACCTTCAAACAAAATTACTATTGGATGATGGGTGACAATCGCCACAACTCGGAAGATAGCCGTTACTGGGGATTTGTACCAGAAAATCATATTGTAGGTAAACCAGTATTCATCTGGTTGAGCTGGGATACTAATGGAAAAGGGCTAAATAAAATAAGATGGGACCGAGTTTTCACAACCGTTAGTGGCGAAGGACAACCACAATCGTATTTTAAATATTTCTTAATTGCATTAGCAGTGTTTTTTGTTGGAGAGTACTTTTGGAAAAAAAGAAAAGATAAAAAAACCATCTAGTTTAAATGTTCAAGTTTAAAGTTACTCATACCAATTGAAACTTTAAACCTGAACAAAAAAACAAAACTATGAATACAATCCTCCACCCTACCTACTTCCCATCAATAAGCCATTTTGTTGCCATGTCGCAATCAGACGGTATTATACTTGAAATAGAGGATAATTTCCAAAAACAAACTAATAGAAACCGTACTTACATTTATAGCCCTAATGGAATTCAGTTACTAAACATTCCTGTTAAGCACTCTAAAGCTAACCATCAAAGTACCAAAGATATTGAAGTAGATAGTGATTTTGACTGGCAGAAACAACACTACAAATCGCTAGAAACAGCATATAGAAGCTCACCATTTTTTGAATTTTTCGAAGATGACATTCGACCTTTCTATGAGAAAAAACACAAATTTCTATTAGATTTAAATTTTGAGACTTTAGAAATCATCTCTAAATGTATGCGTGAAAAGTTTGACTATATTACCACTCAAGAATATGTAAAAGAAGTAGATTCTAACCTGATTTTAGATTGCAGACCTCTTGCAGATGGAAAAAAAGACCTTTCCTCATTTGAAAAATACATTCAGGTATTTGATGACAAACATGGCTTCATTAACAACCTAAGCGTTCTTGACTTACTATTCAATGAAGGTAAATTTGCCTTAGACTATATGAAAAACCAACAATTAGTGATTAGATAAAAGTGCTGTTCTTTTATTCCAATGAAAGCTGTGCCATAATAGGATAATGATCAGAGTTCTCAAATTCAGGAAAGCTTTCAAACATTTTGACAGTCATCTTCTCATCAGCAAAAATATAGTCAATTCTAGTAGGGTAATACTTGAACTTATAAGTTGCTCCAAATCCTTTACCAGCTTCTTCAAAACTATCTTTTAGCGTTCCTTTAATACTTCTATACACATAAGAAAATGCGCTGTTATTCATATCTCCACATATGATAATAGGATATTCACATTTTTTTTCATGCTTCTTAAAAATCTCTGCTTGTTGCTGTTGTTGCTTAAAAGCTTTACTGATTCTAATAAGCATCATTTGGGATTTATTCTTATTAATCACATCTATATTCTCGGATATTTCATTAACATCAGGTGAAATTTTAATGGATTGTAAGTGCATATTATAAACCCTAATGATATCCTTTCCTTTCTTTATATCGGCATATATAACATTATTATTAGAGCTAGGAAATATAATACTTCCTTGATTTATTATGGGGAATTTAGAAAAAATAGCTTGTCCCGTTTTAATTTTATTCCCTTCCATTAAAATATATTTATGGCGGTACACTTTTAAATCAATTACGGCAGAAGAAGAAAACTCCTGAATGCATAAAATATCAGGGTTTTTGTCATTTATAAACTCTAGAATATCCCCCGGAACATCTGCCTTATCTAACCACTTAAATAAATTAAACAAACGGACGTTGTAACTCATCACAGTGAAATTTTTTTCATCTGGCGGATACACTTTTGCTGAAAATTTATAAAATTTATTAATAAAGGTAATTCCGATTAAAAGTACCAAACCAGATAAAATCATTCGCTTTTTAAATTGGAATCCCCAATACAAGAAAAACAAACCATTTAGAATGAAAAAAAATGGCATAAAAAGCGTTAACACAGATAAAATTGGAAATATCTTTGGAGCCAAAAATGGTAGAATATAAGCGACAAAAGTGACGATAATAAGAACAATGTTCAAACTATACATTGCTTTATTGAACCAAGAAAGTTTTTTCATATTTTTACTTATTCCACTAATTAGATTGTCAAATCACTTACAGCTAACTATTTAATTTATTTCTAAAATATGTTATAAAGTTCCTATTTTCCAACCTTAAACAAAAATTCTTTTTCGTCTTTAGTCAAACTATCATATCCTGACTGACTAATTTTATCTAAGATTTCATCGATTTGTTGCTGCGCCTTATCTTTTGTAATAATTTTTGAAACCCTTTTTTCTACTGGTTTACTGTAATTTTTATGTACTTTTTTAAATGGCGTCGAGGCTGATTTTTTAAACAAATTAACAAAGAAAGTAATAACTCCAGTTACGATTTCGCTCAAGTCAGTTCCCTTTTGAAGTAATCGAATAAAAAGAAAACCAAAAAAAGCACCCGCAAGGTGAGAGATATGCCCACCTGTATTGTCTAAACGAAACTGCATCAGATCCAATATTAAAATCACCGCTGTGATATGCCATAACTTAATATTTCCTATCAATAACAACCTAACATTCATCAACGGCTGATAAGTCGTAACAGCTACTAAAACAGCCATAATTGCTGCTGATGCACCTACAATAGAAGCACTTAAATTCAAAATATAATACCCTAGAACAAAAGCAACACCAGCAAAAATAGCCCCTAAAATATACAGACCCAGTAATTGTTTTTGCGTAAAAAAGGTTAAAAACAACGAGCTAGCAAAATTAAAAACCATCATATTAAAAAGTAAATGCCAAAATCCGTCATGAAAAAACGAATAAGTTAAGAATGTCCAAGGCATCAGTCCAAAAACAGAAGGCTCTGTTGACAAAGCAACCCAATTAGGAAAGTAAAATGATCCCAACTTAAACTCATAGAAAAAGACCAACGAAACCAGAAAGCAGGCAACATTCCAATAGATTAATCTATGGGCTACACCACCTAACTTATACTGCATTTTTAAGTCATCTATAATATTCATTCTTTGTATTTATTTTTTTTATGAAATAATATTCTTTACAAGAAGAAAAATTAGTTCCACCTGTTGTCATTGAATTGATTCTTCTTCCAGTACCACATAATCAAAAAGCCAAATAAAGCTCCACCTACGTGAGCGAAATGCGCGATTCCACCCCCGCCGAAAATAGATTGTCCGGAAACTCCTAAATACAAATCTACTAAAACTAAACCAGGTACAAAATATTTTGCTTTTATAGGCACAGGAATAAACATCAAAGCCAATTCAGCATTAGGAAACATAAATGCAAATGCGACAATTACCCCGTAGATAGCACCAGAGGCTCCAACTACAGTTCCCATAAAAGCGCTAATAAAGTTTTTATATTGCGAAGCGGTTAATAGCTCCTGCCACTGTGTGTTTATTTTACCTTCGTTTAAAATTTGAAGAACTTCAGCCTTAGGAAAACCATTCGCAGCCAGCGTATTTATAGCATCATTGAAATAATAATAATTAATCCCCGTATGCAATAAGGCAGCACCTAAACCACAAGAAATATAAAAAAATATAAATTTTTTACTTCCCCAAAAACTTTCTAAAGCAGACCCAAAGGAATACAAAGCAAACATATTGAAAAAGATATGCATAAAACCACCATGCATGAACATATGCGTGATAGGCTGCCATATTTGGAAACCATTATTTTCAGGAAAAAACATGGCTAACATTTTATAGGCTTGATCTCCTACGACTAAAGTTCCAACAAAAAAAAGAACATTAATTATAATTAACTGTTTTACCGTTTCGGTTACATTTCTCATAGTGCAAATTTTTTATCTAAATCTTCCACACGCATAGTGATGAAAGTTGGTTTTTGAAAAGGGGAAACATTGGGATCTTTACAGGCAAAAAGACCGTTTATCAAATTCTCCTGTTCTTTTACTGTTAAAGCCGTCCCTGTTTTTACGGCTAAACTTTTGGCCATTGATTTTGCAATCGTATCATTTTGACTAAAACTACTGTCAGGAATTCCATCTTGTAAATCGCTTAATAATTGTTCTAAAACCAAAGAAACTTCGCTTTCAGTTACATTAACCGGAATCCCGGAAATAACAACATGATCTGCACTAGTTTCTTCAAAAACAAAACCGGTATTCACCAATGACAATTTTAAATCCTGGATAAGCTCCATTTCAATAGCCGAAAAAAATAAATCCAAAGGAAATAACAATTGCTGACTAGATGCCTGGTTAACTGTCATATTAGTCAAAAACTGCTCGTACAACACTCTTTGGTGCGCCCGTTGCTGATCAACAATAACCATTCCTGATTTAATAGGAGAAACGATATATTTTTTATGAATTTGGTAGGCATTATTAACGGTTTGCTCCACTTCTTCCTCATTAAACAAAGATCCAGTCACTTCTTCGCTTTCGAATGAAAAATCAGTATTCCCGGAAATAAACTCCCCTTCTTGCTTTAATCCTACGTACAAACTTTCCCAACTAGCTGTTGTTTCCGGTTTTTTATAACTAGAACCAGAATAATGCTTATTTACTTTATCATCCGAAAAAGGATTAAAACTCCCATCGACTTGTATTGTAGGTGTAGCACCCTCTAAATCTTTATAATGGTAGGGCGTGTCCAAATTAGAATCTCTGTCGAAATCTAAAACTGGCGCCACATTAAACTGACCTAAACTATGTTTAATCGAAGCTCTTAAAATAGCATACATGGCATGCTCATCATCAAACTTAATTTCTGTTTTGGTAGGATGAATGTTAATATCGATTGTATTAGGCGGTACGGTTAAATATAAAAAATAACTGGGTTGCGCCCCATCTCTTAAAATACCATCATAAGCAGCCATAATTGCATGATGCAAATAACCACTTTTAATAAATCTATCATTCACAAAGAAAAACTGTTCTCCTCTATTTTTTTTAGCAAATTCAGGCTTACTGACAAAACCTTGAATCGTTACGATTTCAGTCTCTTCTTGAACTGGAACCAGCTTTTCATTGGTTTTACCAGAAAACACATTTACAATTCGCTGTCTCATACTTGAAGGAGGCAAATTGAACATTTCACTTCCGTTATGAAAGAAAGTAAAATAGATATTTGGGTGTGCCAAAGCAACACGTTGAAACTCATCGATAATATGACGGTATTCAACCGTATCCGACTTTAAAAAGTTACGGCGTGCAGGAATATTGAAAAACAGATTTTTAACCGCAAAAGAAGTCCCTTTAGGCAGTACTGCTACTTCTTGAGATACAAACTTACTACCTTCAACAATAATTTGCGTTCCTAACTCTTCTTGATCTTGTTTTGTTTTCATCTCTACATGAGCAATCGCAGCAATAGAAGCCAACGCTTCCCCACGAAACCCTTTTGTATGCAAAGAAAATAAATCCTCAGCTTGACGTATTTTTGAAGTAGCATGACGCTCAAAACACAATCGCGCATCGGTAACAGTCATTCCAAGTCCATTATCAATAACCTGAACTAATGCTTTCCCTGCGTCTTTTATAATTAGCTTAATATCACTTGCTTTTGCATCGACTGCATTTTCAAGCAATTCTTTGACAACAGAAGCAGGTCTTTGTACGACTTCTCCAGCAGCAATTTGGTTAGCGACATGATCAGGAAGCAATTGAATGATACTCGACATTAAAAAATATTTATTTAAAGTTTACGTTTTATTTTTAAAACCAAAGTGCACAAATTTAATGAATTTATGTTGGGTTTTAGGGTTTACCCAGTCATAAATAAAACAAAAAACCTATACTATTAACTAAAATAGTATAGGCCTTATAATAATAATTT
The DNA here is from genome assembly GCF_041431385.1 of Flavobacterium sp. Arc2. Classification (NCBI taxonomy): domain Bacteria; kingdom Pseudomonadati; phylum Bacteroidota; class Flavobacteriia; order Flavobacteriales; family Flavobacteriaceae; genus Flavobacterium; species Flavobacterium sp. Arc2. The sequence goes on from NZ_JASMRH010000001.1 coordinate 173,949, forward strand.
ACTGTTTTATTCTTTTAACTCTAAAGTTGTTCCCTCCTCTATTCTCAAAGGACCGGTTGACAATAAATTTTGATTTCCTTTTTGATGCGTTAATGAAGCCTGCTGACGAATAAAAGCCATTTTAATAGCCGCTATTGCAGCTTCTGTTCCTTTATTACCATGAATTCCACCACTTCGATCAATTGATTGTTGCATGGTATTATCTGTAAGAACACAAAAAATAACAGGAATATCCGTTTGAACATTCAAGTCTTTTATTCCTTGAGTAACTCCTTCACACACAAAATCAAAATGCTTAGTTTGCCCCTGAATCACACAACCTATAGCTATTACAGCATCTACGTTCTGAGTTTGCAGCATTTTTTTACATCCATAAATAAGTTCGAAACTTCCAGGAACATTCCAACGAATAATATGTTCCTTCGGAACACTATTTTCTAAAAATGCCTTTTCTGCTCCATTGTATAACCCTTCTGTTATATCTTCGTTCCATTCGGCAACAACGACTCCAAAACGAAAATTTTTCGCTTTTGGAACACTGTTTTTATCATAAACGGATAAGTTTTTATTTAAGGTCGCCATTTGATATAGTTTTTAAAATTGAATTTTTATATTTCATCAGTTAAAGATAGAATTTTGAAATCAAAAAACTGTAATCTTAATCCAGAAACTTAAACCCTTTTTTTACTATTGTGCTAAACCGATTAAAACATCAACTGAAGCAGCCTCTGGAGACGCCTCGTAATTGTCTTTAATATCAGTGAAATATTTTAATGCATCTTCTTTTTTATCTAAAGCCAAAGCTGTTTTTCCAGCTTTCAATAAAAAACGTGGTGTAGTAAAATCATTTTTATTTGTTTCAGCAGCTTTAACGTAATTTTTCAATGCGTCTTCTGGCTTATTGTTTTCTGCATAAGCATCTCCCATTGCACCAATTGCTAAACTACTCAAAATAATATCTTCTGATTTGAATTTACCTAAATAATCAATTGCTTCAGCATATTTACCTGTGTTTAGGTAAGCCATTCCAGCATAATAATTAGCCAAATTTCCAGCATCAGTACCTGAATACTCATCTGCTATTTTAATGAATCCAAATTTACCTTCAGAACCGTTTAAAGACAATTTATATAATGAATCGCTCGCAATACCGTCTGTAGCTTGTTGAAAGTTTTGTTGTGCGACAAACATTTCATCTGCAGCTTCCAGTTGTTTTGGCTCAGCAATAAATTTTTGATACACTAAATAACCAATAGTTACTAAAGCAACAGCTCCTACAACACCAATAATCCAATTCTGATTTTTAGCAACAAAATCTTCCGTTTTTGAAGCCGTTTCATCTAATGTTGAAAAAACACCAGCAGTCGTACTGTGTTTTTCATCGATGATTACATCCTCAACAGAATCATCTACTGCTCTTTCTTTTGGTGCTTTATATCCTCTTTTACTGTAAGTAGCCATTTATTTTTAATTTAGTGAACGGCAAAAATAAAATTTTTATTCAAACCCACACAAAAAAACTAGGATTTTATATTTAAATAAAAAAAATATTTTGTTTTAGGCATCTCTCATTCTGTTATAACTAAAAATAATTAGCACACAAAAGCTTTAAAACTCCTTTATATCAATAATTTTCAATAATTTGCACCCTCTTTAAAAAAGCCCTTTAAAAATAATAAACTCCTCAATACCTGTAAGCCCTAAAGATGTATTTAAAAAAGATTTCATTATTCAATTACAAGAACTTTTCAGAAGCAAATTTCGAATTTGACGGCAAGATAATTTGTTTTGTAGGTAAGAACGGCATCGGAAAAACAAATGTATTGGATGCTATTTATCATTTGTCCTATGGAAAAAGTTATTTCAATCCATTAGCGGTCCAGAATATCAAACACGGCGAAGAGTTTTTTGTTATTGATGCCGAGTTTATCAAAAATGAAAGAAACGAACAGGTTGTATGCAGTTTAAAGAAAGGACAAAAAAAAGTATTGAAACGCAATGGCAAAGCCTATGACAAATTTTCAGACCATATTGGTTTTATTCCATTAGTCATCATCTCTCCGGCAGATCGCGATTTAATTGTTGAAGGCAGCGAAACCAGAAGAAAATTCATGGATAGCGTCATTTCACAGTTAGACCCGCAATACTTACAACAGCTAATTCAGTACCAAAAAGTACTAAACCAACGCAATGCTTTACTGAAATACTTCGCACTGAACCGCGTTTTCGAAAATGACACACTTTCTATATATAATGAACAACTTGATAGTTATGGAAAATCCATTTTCGAAAAAAGAAAAGAATTCGTAGCGCAATTCATTCCTATTTTTAATAGCCATCACCATGCGATAACGGGATCTCAAGAAACAGTTCAACTGGTTTATGAAAGTCATTTATTCGAAAATAACTTACTGACACTTTTACAAGAAAACATAAATAAAGATAGAGCGTTACATTATACCAGCGTGGGCACACACAAGGATGACTTATCATTTGAAATCGACGGCCACCCTATTAAGAAATTTGGCTCCCAGGGACAACAAAAATCTTTCCTGATTGCCTTAAAGTTGGCACAATTTGAATTTCTAAAAAAACAAAGCGGCGTAAAACCCATTTTGTTATTTGATGATATATTTGATAAGCTAGACGAAAGTCGGGTAGCAAAAATAATAGCAATGGTCAATAGTGACACCTTTGGACAACTGTTCATCTCTGACACACACCCTGAGCGCACCGAAGCAATTGTAAAATCGACACATCAATCTTATAAAATATTTAACTTATAGCATGCTTATTTTAAGATATAAAATGCTCCTTTGCTGATAATTTACTTATTTTAGCCTATTCAAATTTAAAAACAAATTCCAATGAAATTTCGTTCAATATTATTCTTACTAGTTTCTTTCGTTATACTATCATGTAACGGTCAAGCTTCAAAAAACATAAAAATAATTGAAGCAAAAGATTTTGCTGAAACAATTAACACAACCCAAAACCCACAAATCCTAGATGTACGTACTCCTGAGGAATTTACAGAGGGACACATTAAAAATGCTGAAAATGTAAATTGGCTTGGAGACCGTTTTGTTGCTGACGCAGAAACATTTGATAAGACAAAACCAGTTTTTGTTTATTGTAAAAGTGGTAATCGAAGTAGAAAAGCAACTGAAAAGCTTCAGGAATTAGGCTTCAAAAACATCTATGAACTAGAAGGTGGCTATACAAAATGGAGCGCTGCAGGTCTTAATAAATCAACAGACTAAATCATCGATATAAGAAGCTAATATTGCTAGTAAAAAATCATTGATTTTCTCTATGTAAACCGGTCTGCTCCTTAAAAAAGAACGACGCCTTGCCTTACAAAGATGTAAATAGAATTATTCTAACTCTAGAAGTGACGAAGATTTAAGAACATAATTACAACAGCAACAGCATGCTTTCAAAAGACTCACTACAATTCCTCGAAGATTTACGAGCAAACAATAACCGGGATTGGTTTTTAGACAATAAAAAAAGATACGAGATTTTCAAAAAAGACTACCATCAATTGGTCGCTGACTTTCTTGATATCATGAAACCTTTAGACTCTTCATTAGAACTGTTAGAGGTGAAAAATTGCACTTTTAGAATCAATCGGGACATTCGGTTTTCCAAAGATAAATCACCCTACAAATCACATATAGGAGTCTGGCTTTCGTCAGGAACAAAAGGACAAAGTCGTGCTGGCTATTATGTTCATATCGAAAAAGGAGCCAGCTTTATCGCTGGCGGATTCTATGCGCCGCTAGCAGATGACTTAAAAAAAGTTCGCAAAGAAATTGCCTATTTTCATGATGATTTAGAAGAAATTTTAAATGAAAAAGAATTTAAAAAGGTATTTGGAGATTTTGATCGAAATGAAAAAAGCACACTCAAGAACCCACCAAGAGGATACGATAAAGAACATCCAGCAATCGAACTATTAAAATTAAAAAGTTTTGAAGCCAGTGTTCCATTTGACATATCAGAAATCCTGCAAAAAGATTTTGTTTCAAAAACGAGTGAAAAACTAATCCTTTTAAAGCCTTTAAATGAATTTATCAACCGGGCATTTACCACTGATGAATTTTAATTTATTTCGATGAAAAAAAGAAAAATACTTTTTCTTGGCGAATCTTATAGAGCTGATGCCTTAACTTGGACAAATGGTCTAAAAGAATTTGGCGATTTTGAAATAATTAGTTGGGAATTAAAAACACCAAGCGATACTTTTCCCAACAGAATACTACGCATTTTTGAATTTACCTTTGCACTGATTAAAATTAAGGAAATAATAAAATTACAACAACCAGATATGGTCATTGCCGAAAGGACAACAAGCTATGGCGTTCTTGCTGCTTTGTCTGGTAAAAAACCAATGGCAATAGCACAACAAGGCAGAACTGATTTATGGCCTGAAAGTTCTATTTTATTACCATTCAAAAAGATAATTCAAAAACACGCCTTTAAAAACGCGACACTCATTCATGCCTGGGGACCGGTAATGACTATCTCTATGGCTGCTGCCAATGTAGACATGAACAAAGTTATGGTCCTGCCAAAAGGAATTGACCTGACTAAATTTGTAAACAAAAATACCGCAAATCCTGAAAAAATTAGCGCAATTGTCACTCGTTCTCTATTGCCTGAATACCGTCATGATATTATTTTAAAATCATTTGGTCTTTTAAACAAAAAAGGAGTTGACTTCAGCCTTACTATTGTTGGGGATGGAAAGCAGCTTTCTAACTTAAAAGACTTAGCAAAAAAACTAAATATTGAAAAGAAGGTTTTCTTCAGGGGAAGAATTCAAAATACAGAATTACCTAAATTACTACAACAATCAAATTTCTATATTAGCATGCCTATTACCGAAGGGGTATCAGCATCATTATTTGAAGCTATGGCCTCAAATTGCTATCCTATTGTTACTGATATAGCTGGGAATCAAAGTTGGATCACCCATCGCAAAAACGGACAGTTAATCACGGTTGATGATTCAAACATGCTTGCTAACGAAATACTGTGGGCTTTTAAAAACACGACCTACAGAAAGGAATGTGTTTTAAATAACAGAAAATTTATCGAAGACCATGTTGATTACAAAATCAATATGGAAATAATCGCCAACAAATACCACGAGTTAATCAACAGCGCCAAAACAACTAGCTAGGTCTGTAATTAGATAGGATGTTTTTTTTTCTATTTGAGAGATATCAAAAAGACTACTTAAAATGACTCCTTATATAATGCCCTAATTTATGATGCATATCTAGTTAAAAAGCTATGCAAATAAATTTTAATCCTTACTTTTGACTCCTGAAATCATTTATAAAAAGCACTTTCTTTCATGGAAATACAAACTAATTTTTCTCTAAAAAATTACAATACTTTTGGTATTGAAGCTAAAGCAAAACAATTTGTAGCCGTGCACAGTATAGCCGAATTGACAACCGTTTTAAAACAAAACAAATCAGAAAAGAAATTCATTCTTGGTGGCGGTAGTAACATGCTCTTAACGAAGGATATAGAAGCTTTAGTAATTCACATTGATTTAAAAGGAAAAAGAGTTATTGATGAAAATGAAGATTATGTTTGGGTCGAAAGTCAAGCTGGCGAAAACTGGCACGAATTCGTACTTTGGACTATCAACCAGAACTTTGGCGGACTGGAAAACATGTCGCTTATCCCAGGTAATGTAGGAACTACTCCAGTCCAAAATATAGGAGCGTACGGAACCGAGATTAAAGATACTTTTGTTTCCTGTGACGCGCTAACCATTACAAATCAAGAAGTAAAGACATTCACAAAAGAGGAATGCCATTTCGGATATCGCGAAAGTGTCTTTAAAAACGAAGTGAAAGATCAATACATTATTACCTCGGTAGTTTTCAAATTAACAAAACGAAACCACGCTATTAATACATCTTACGGTGATATTACAAATGAATTAGCCAAAAATAATATTACAAACCCTAGTTTAAAGGAGGTAAGTAATGCTGTGATTACCATTAGACAAAGTAAATTACCAGACCCGAAAGAACTAGGAAACAGCGGTAGTTTTTTTAAGAACCCAATACTTTTAAAGACTGATTTCGAAAAAATACACCAACAATTTCCTGAAATGAAATACTATGATGTATCAGAAACTGAAGTAAAAGTACCTGCAGGTTGGCTTATTGAACAAGCTGGTTTTAAAGGAAAACGTTTTGGCGATGCAGGAATCCATAAAAATCAAGCTTTAGTTTTAGTGAATTATGGAAAAGCTACAGGACAAGAAATTCTAAATGTCTCAAAGCATATTCAAGAAACAATCTTTACTACTTTTGGCATTCATATTGAAGCTGAAGTGAATGTAATTTAGATCTTAATTACCATGCAATAATTTTAATTCAGGGATTTAACTTAACTAATCTAAAACCATAAATTAAGCCATGTATATTCCAGACCTTTACAAAAATGAAAACCGAGAAGAAATCCACGCTTTTTTACAATCAAATAGCTTTGGTATCCTCATCAATCAAACGGAAGGTAAATTAACAGCAACCCACATTCCGCTGGAACTGGACACTGACAAAAAAGGAAAAACTATTTTACATGGACATCTTTCAAAAGAAAACCCTCAATGGAAAGGTTTCTCTGAGAATGATCAAGTTCTAGCCGTTTTTTCTGGACCGCATTCCTATATTTCTTCCTCATGGTACGACCATGAAAATGTACCTACCTGGAATTATATCGCAGTACACGTTCATGGGAGAATTAAAATTATCGAAGGCGAAGCTGTTATAGCACATCTAAAGAAATTAGTGGATAAGTATGAGAAAGCATCTGAGAATCCAGTTTGCATTGAAGATTTATCAAAAAAAACCATGATGCAAACTCGCGGAATTGTTGCTTTTGAAATTGAAATCACCGAAATTAATGCGACAAAAAAACTGTCTCAAAATCGCGACGATAAAAATTATCAAAATATCATATCAGAATTAGAAAAAACCAAAGAAAATCAATCAGTTGCACTTGCAAATGAGATGAAGAAATGTCCTCGATAATTTTTTAAAAATTCAATAATTTATCATTTACAATTCACAATTCTATTCATACCTTTGCGCTTTCCCGAAAATTCGGGTTTAATAACTCATAAAACTCAGATGCTTATAATAATTCTTTACTTTTTTATTGTTGTCGTTGCCATTCAACTCTCCTATTATTTAGGTATTTTCGGGAAGTTTTCTTTTGCTAAAGAGCAAAAAACAACACCGAAAAGACTTTCTGTATCTGTTATTGTCTGCGCCAAAAACGAAGAAGAAAATGTGGTTAATTTTATTCCGCTTCTTGCTGAACAAAACTATCCTGATTTTGAAATCGTCTTAATTGATGACGCTTCAAGTGACGGTACTTTGGATATATTTGAAGACTTTGAAAAACAATATCCAAATATACGGTTGGTAAAAGTCCAAAATAACGAGGCCTTTTGGGGAAATAAAAAATATGCCCTTACTTTAGGAATAAAAGCGGCTAAAAACGACTATTTATTATTCACTGATGCTGATTGTTATCCTACTTCTAAAGAATGGATTACAGCAATGAGTTCTCAATTTACTATGCAAAAAACAATTGTGCTAGGATATGGAGGATACGAAAAAATAGCCAAATCTTTTCTTAACAAATTAATCCGTTTTGAGACTTTAGTTACAGCAATGCAATATTTTTCATGGGCAAAAGCAGGACTCCCTTACATGGGAGTAGGTAGAAACTTAGCCTATAAAAAAGAAGAGTTTTTTAATGTAAACGGATTTATAAATCACATTCAGATACGATCTGGTGATGATGATTTGTTTATAAATGAAGCCGCTACAGCAAAAAATACAACTATTGCTTATACTCCGGAAAGCTTTACTTATTCGAAACCAAAAACCAAATATAAAGACTGGATTACTCAAAAAAGAAGACATATAGCTACAGCAAACCATTATAATATAGTAGACAAATTGCAATTAGGCCTTTTCTATTGTTCACAGTTACTCTTTATCTTACTCCCTATTATCTTATTATCCTTTCAATTTCGTTGGATTCTAGTATTGAGTTTAATTGCCGTGAGATATATTGCTGTTTGGATTGTTGTTGGTTTTTCTGCAGCTAAATTAAAGGAAGACGACTTAAAATATTGGTTTCCTATTGTTGAGTTAGTGCTTATATTCACACAAATCAATATCTTTATATTGAATACTTTCTCAAAACCGGTACATTGGAAATAAATAATCAAATCGAAAAAGCAAAACAGGGCGATCAAGCCGCCTTTACCTTTCTATTGAATCATTATTGGAATGAGGTTTATGGCTTCATGTTAAAGCGAGTAGAGAACGAAACTACTGCTGAGGATATTACTATAGAAACATTTTCAAAAGCCTTTGATAAATTAGCTACTTACAATCCTGAATTTCAGTTTAATACCTGGCTCATTAGCATCGCAAAAAACGTCCATATTGATATGCTTCGCAAAAAGAAATCTAGTCTTTTTGTCGAAATTACAGACCAAGAAGACAAGAAAGCATATAACATTGCAGACACAACTCCGTCTAAAGAAGACGAACTAATCACAGAGCAAAATCTTTCTCAGTTACTAAGATATATTAAAGAGCTCAAACCACACTATCAGGAAGTAATCCAATTGCGATATTTTCAAGAAATGAGTTATCAGGAAATTGCTAATGCGATTGATGAGCCTCTAAGCAATGTTAAAATTAAACTACTTCGCGCTAAAAAATTATTGGCAGAAATCATTAGGGATAGAAGGTGATTTTCAACTATCTATACTCTCAAAAAATAATACAAGCTAAATAGAATTTCGCTTCTTTTTATAAGTGACAACAAGGGTTCTATTATTTACGGAAACTGTGGTTCATCTTTTAAATTATGACCTCAAAAAAATTAGTGCAGACAAAAAGTATCGACAATTTAACAGCCCCCATTTTTGATTTATCAGTTAGCCATCAAATGGCCTGAATAAAATTTAATTGACCTTAAAACTTTCCAGTGATCCCTAAAACAAAATCATCCCAGTCCTTAATTACTTGTACTATAATTATAAATAGTAAGGCAAAAAGATAAAGAATTGCTTTATTAGATTTTTTTTCTTTTTTCATTTTTAAAATATCTTATTTGTCTATTTCAGAATTTGCATCATGTCGTTTATCATAATTCACACAATCCTTTCCTAAATGATATATACCAAAGGTAATAATAGTAATTAATATAATGACAGACATAACTTTCGTTGGTTTTGCAGCTCTTAATTTAGAGGATAAACCAAAAATCAAATAATCCATATTCTAAGTTTTAAAAATTAAACATCTATAGTTATTAAAAACTGCTAATGGGTTTATAATAAAACCAATTCATTTGCTTACTTCAAATCTACAAATAAAAATCGCAAAAAAACTGGCAATATTGGATTTCGGCTCTTTAGAATTATTTAAATCTAACTCTGCTTATTCCATTTACCGCAGCACATGTTATTTTAAAAAAAATTGCTATTTAAGTTTAAATTCGGTAATTATACAATAAATTAACATTTTAAACAATATAATTCTCACCATTTGCGTTAGTATCTAAAACAGCACATGCCTATGATTTAACTGATACTTAACCCATTAAATCCATGAATTATGTCAAAACTAAGTCTTTACGAAGCCAACTGGATTAATCTAGTTTTCGAAAACAAAAACAAAGAATACGGGGCATATCAATTGCGTCAGGAAAGCGCCAAAACTTCCTTGCTTGCACTTTTTACGGGTTTATTATTATGTGCCACCCTTGCTAGTATCCCAAGAGTCATCAGCCTAATTAATCCTGAGAAAGACATTCCTGCACTAACTCCTGAAAGTATTGACCGCATTATTCAGGTCACAAAAATTTTCCCGAGTCAAGTAAAGAAAATTAAAGAACCAGTAGTCTCGAAGGTAATCCAAAAAAAAACGGCGGTCCTCATTGAAAAACAACAGTTCACAAATCCAACAATAGTAAAAGCTGAATTAGCAACTCCAAATATTGCAAAAAACATTGAAAACACAGCAGCTATAAGTGACAGCTCTGATGGACTTGCTATAATTGGCGTAAATCCCACTTCATCAGAAGGAACAGGAAATGGTACTCCGGCAATCATTGATTTCGGAAACACGGTTGTAACTAGTGCAGTATTAGACAAACTTCCTGAATTCCCCGGAGGAATAGCTAAATTCTACACTTACATCGGTAAGAATTTTGAAAGTCCTGAAATAAATGAAGCAAGAAATATCAGAATATATGTTTCTTTTGTGGTTGAAAAAGACGGTAGTATGACTGATGTACAAGTAAAAAATGATCCAGGTTACGGACTAGGAAAAGAAGCAATTCGAGTACTGAAATCTTTGAGAACAAAATGGACTCCAGGAATGATTGGCTCTAAACCAGTACGAACTGCTTACAACCTCCCCATTACAGTTCAAATGAATTAAGTTTCAATAAAAAAGCAGAATCGAGAGGTTCTGCTTTTTTTTAATACTAATTATCCAAGACAAAATACGAAAAACCACCCATAACGACATCCCAGATTGCAATGAGTAGCTATAAAAAACAGTACAAAAAAGCAATATAAAAACCAAGCTCAAGCTTCATGCCCGAAATACCTAATTTTAAATCAACATTCCTTATATTTGCAGTCTGAAAATTGATTTATGGAAACTGTTTTAGAAAATACTTTACCTGTTCAAAAACCAAAATGGTTAAAGGTAAAACTCCCGATAGGACAAAAATACACTGAGCTTCGAGGCTTAGTCGATAAATATAGTTTGAATACGATTTGCGCGTCAGGAAGTTGTCCAAACATGGGCGAATGCTGGGGCGAAGGAACTGCTACATTTATGATTCTAGGAAACACCTGTACCCGTTCATGTGGTTTTTGTGGTGTAAAAACTGGTAGACCCGAAACGGTAGACTGGGATGAGCCTGAAAAAGTAGCGCGTTCGATAAAAATCATGAATATCAAACATGCTGTAATTACTAGTGTAGATAGAGATGATTTAAAAGATGGAGGTTCTATTATTTGGATAGAAACAGTAAAAGCCATCCGAAGAATGAATCCAACCACTACTTTAGAGACTTTAATTCCTGATTTTCAAGGTATCGAAAGAAATATAGATCGTATTGTAGATGCTAACCCTGAAGTAGTTTCCCATAATGTGGAAACGGTACGCAGACTAACTCGTGAAGTGCGTATTCAAGCAAAATATGACCGAAGCTTAGAAGTTTTAAGATACCTAAAAGAAAAAGGAATCAAGAGAACAAAGTCTGGTATTATGCTTGGTCTTGGCGAGCAAGAAGAAGAGGTTTTCCAAACTATGAGAGATCTCCGTGACGCTAATGTAGATGTAGTTACAATAGGTCAATACCTGCAACCAAGTAAAAAACACTTACCTGTTAAAGAATTCATCACACCGGATCAATTTGCCATCTATGAAAAATACGGATTGGAATTAGGATTCCGTCATGTAGAAAGTGGCCCATTAGTTCGTTCCTCTTATAAAGCACAGAAGCACATTTTATAATTATGTTAACTGTTGAACGTTATTTTTAAATGAATAAAAAAACAAAAATTGCCATAAATGGTTTTGGAAGAATTGGTCGAAATTTATTTCGATTGCTTTTAAACCACCCTACTATTGAAGTTGTTGCCATAAATGACATTGCCGACACAAAAACAATGGCCCATTTATTAAAATACGATAGCATTCATGGCGTTTTACCTTACAAGGTAAGCGCAGATGAAAAAGGAATTCTTGTAGAAGAAGACCATTTTTTATTTTTCCATGAGAAACAAATTGCAAATTTAGATTGGAAAAGTTTAGATATAGATTATGTAATTGAATCTACTGGAAAATACAAAACTTTTGAAGAATTAAACGCCCATATTATCGCAGGAGCTAAGAAAGTAATTCTATCCGCTCCTTCTGAAGTTGATAGTATAAAGACTGTCGTTATAGGTGTAAACGATAACATTCTTGATGGTACAGAAACTATTATTTCTAATGCCAGTTGTACGACGAATAATGCAGCACCTATGATGAAGGTAATTGATGAGCTATGCGGCATAGAACAAGCCTATATCACTACCATTCATTCTTATACTACAGACCAAAGCCTGCACGATCAACCCCATAAAGATTTACGCAGAGCTCGTGGCGCGAGTCAATCCATTGTACCTACAACAACTGGAGCAGCTAAGGCATTGACAAAAATTTTCCCTATATTAGACGGCAAAATAGGTGGTTGCGGTATTCGCGTACCCGTGCCTGATGGATCACTAACAGATATTACATTCAATGTAAAGCGTGCTGTTACCATAGATGAAATCAATGAAGCCTTTAAATATGCTTCCCAAAATAATTTAAAAGGAATTTTAGATTATACCGAAGATCCAATTGTGTCAGTGGATATTATTGGAAACAGAAACTCATGCTTATTTGATGCACAACTTACATCCGTAATCGATAAAATGGTAAAAGTAGTGGGATGGTACGATAATGAAATTGGATATTCATCAAGAATAATAGATTTAATATTATTAACACTAAAATAAAAATTGCTTAGAAAAATAAATAACAGATGAGATACCTTTTGGTTTTTATGTTTTTTATTAATTCACTTCTTTATTCTCAAACAAAAGAGAGTACAGATAGTATTTCCTATTATACTAACCAAGCGAATTCTAGTATCAAAGAAGACAAGTACAAAGAAGCCTTACTTTATACTCAGAAAGCAATAGATTATTGCGAGAAGAATAATGAAATAGAATCTCAAGCCATCCAAACGTATAATCTAGGCAAAATTTATTATGACCTTCATAAATACAATGATGCAAACGACATCTTTAAAGAAAGCATCTCTTTATTCCAATCTTTGCCTACTTCGGCCGAAGCTGCTAAAAGTTACTATTATTTGAGCCTTTCTTATATTGAAAAAAAGAATTACAAAGCTGCTGAAACCGCACTTAATAAGGCTCTATCAATTTATAAACAATTGAATATCGATACTTATGACGATCTACTAAATCTTCAAAAAGGAATTATCTACAGAGCAAACGGCAATCTTAATGCGGCATCATTCTGTTTTAATTCGATAATATCTAAACCAGACTCTCCGGCTATTCTCAATAGTAAAACAGAAGCATTATACCAAATGGGGCTTATCGAAGCCTCTAACAACAGAAACAATCTAGCACTAAGTTACCTTACCAAAGCCTACGACCTTAACTCCAAAGAGAGCAACTTATATCAAAAATCTACAATTTTATTAGCACTAAGTAAATTATATGAAAAAATACTTGATAAGAGTAACGCTTACTTGTATTTAAAACAACACCTAAACTTAAAAGAAAGTTTAGAAATTGCTAATAATGAAAAGTTAGGCATCGATGATTATGAAAATTTTAAAGAAATGCAGCGCCTTGCAAAAATAGAACGAGTCAACGAAAAAAATGCAGAAGAAGAGAAAACAAATAAATTCTCTAAACTGATCAACATCTTGGCAATTGCGTTAATCACCATTCTATCGCTGTTAAGTTTATCATTGTACAAAAACAACATCATCAGAAACAAATCGAATCTACTACTAAAAGATAAAAACAAGGAATTATTAATTGAAAAAGAAAAGACAGAAAAAGCCTCAAAAGCCCGATCTGAATTCTTATCAACAGTAAGTCATGAGCTTAGAACTCCTTTAAATGCTATAAACGGAATTACCCATCTACTGCTTTTAGAAAACCCAAGGAAGTCACAATTACATTACTTATCCTCTTTAAAATTTTCAGGGAATTACTTAGCCACCTTTATCAATGAAATTCTTGAAATCAATAAAATTGACTCTAATAAAACTGAAGTAGAATACACCCATTTTAATATCAAAAAACTTCTAGAAGACATAAAGAACTCCTTACAAGGACTAGCAGTTACAAATAATAATACTTTCACGCTTAATATCGATTCAAAGATTCCCGATAATGTAATTGGAGACCCCACTAAACTATCTCAGATATTCATGAATTTGATTAATAACGCATTAAAATTCACCAAGAACGGTAGCGTTACGGTTACAGCTAAAGTAACCCAATTCGAAACTGAAACCGTTATCCTATCTTTTGAAATCACTGATACCGGAATAGGAATATCCAAAGACAAATTAGAAACTGTATTTGAGAGTTTTTCACAAGGATCAGTAGAGATCAATCGTAAATTTGGAGGAACTGGCCTTGGATTAACCATCGTAAAAAAACTAATTGAAATACTGGGAGGCGATATAAAGTTGCAAAGCATCTTGGGAGAAGGCTCTACTTTCTTTTTTGATCTGCAATTTAAAGTAGACAAAAATCAACTACCTAAAGAAGCTCCAGTACAAACTTATGATGATGACACATTAAAAAATAAAAAGATACTGATTGTTGAAGACAATAAAATCAACCAAATGATTACCAAAAAAATGCTTGAAAACAAGGGTGTTTTTTGTGAAATTATTGATAATGGTGAAGAAGCAATTGAAACGGTTAGAAACAATAATTACGACATGGTTTTAATGGACGTTCATCTACCTGGAATCAATGGTACCATTGCAACAGAGCAGATCAGAGAATTTGACACGCTTATTCCAATTATTGCAATAACAGCCATTTCTCTTGACGAAAACAGAGAAATGCTGCTATCCTTTGGGATGAATGATGTAGTTACTAAACCATTTGCTCCTGAAGTTTTCTATACTGTAATTGCAAATAATCTTTCTTAGCTTAGTATTTTAAAATCAACTCTCTGATTAACTTTCTTACATTAGGTTCCGCGTTTTGCGCTGCCTCTAACACTTCGTCATGAGAGATTGTATCAATATTAGCTTCATCCCCTATATCTGTAATTACTGAAATTCCAAAAGTTTCTAAATCCATGTGACGTGCAACAATAACTTCTGGCACAGTAGACATCCCTACGCAATCAGCACCTAGAATTTTAACCATTTTGTACTCTGCTAACGTTTCAAAGCTAGGCCCTTGTAACCCTAAATAAATCCCGTCTTTAACTTCGATATTTAATTCTAAAGCTAGCTCTTTTGCTTTTGCAATCATTTTTCTAGAATAGGGCTCACTCATATTTACAAATCGAGGACCAAAACGTTCGTCATTTGTACCACGTAACGGATGCTCTGGCGTAAAATTAATATGATCCTTTATGATAATAATTTCTCCAATCTTATAAATAGGGTTTACTCCTCCTGATGCATTTGAAACTATTAGCTTTTTAACTCCTAAAAATTTCAACACGCGCACTGGAAAAGTCACTTCTTTCATCGAGTATCCTTCATAGAAATGAAAACGACCTTGCATCGCTACTACTTTTTTATCCCCAATAGTACCAAAAACCAAAGCCCCTTTATGACCCTGAACTGTAGATACCGGAAAATTAGGTATTTCATTATACGGTAACGTAAATTCTATTTTAATGTCTTCCGTAAAACTTCCTAATCCCGAACCTAAAATAACTCCATATTCTGGATTGAAATTATTTATTTTATTGATATAACTTACCGTCTCTTGTACTTGTTCCCACATAATTCATAATTGTTTTTCTAAACAGTTCATCTCCTTTGAGAAAACGACTTTTTATCGGTAAATAAAAAAGTTGATCAGCAGGAATTCTCCCCAGCAATCGAACATAATCCTTTTCAGTAGTAATAATGATCTTGTTTAATGATTTATTTTTAATGTCTAAAATATCTTTTTCACTAAAATGATGATGGTCTGGAAAGGCTATACTTACATCATTTGCAGCCTGCAAATATGCAAAAAAAGATGCTGGTTTTGCAATACCAGCCAAAAGTAATTTATCTGTACCTAAAATATCCTGTACTGCTCTTACTCCCTTTTCTGAATAAACAAATTCATCATACTCAATAGTCGTAAAATACAGCTCTTGGTTTTTAGCTGTTTTCAATCTGTTTCTAATACTATTTTGCTCTTCTGTTGATAGGTTTGAAGGGCATTTTGTAACGATAATCACATTGGCTCTTTTTGCGCCACTTCTACTCTCTCTTAAATTCCCCGTAGGAAGCATAAAATCATCACAATACAACTCGCCATAAGAAGTAAGCAAAATATAGAAACCCGCTTTTACTTTCCGGTGCTGGTACGCATCATCAAGTAATATCACTTCTGGCTTTTGTGCTTTCGAAAGTAATTGTTCAATCCCGTTCTTACGATCAGCATCAACAGCCACTTGAATGTTCTTAAATTTTTTATAGAATTGGAATGGTTCGTCACCCAGCACTTCAGCATTAGATGAAGCATCAGCTAATAGAAAACCTTCAGACTTTCGTTTATATCCCCGACTCAATGTAGCAACGCTATACTCCTCAGATAGCAATCGTATTAAGTATTCGATTTGAGGCGTTTTTCCAGTACCACCCAAGCTTAGATTTCCCACAGCTATAATAGGCAACTCAAAAGTATAGGATTTTAAAATTCCGAAATCAAACAGAAAATTCCGAATACCCGTTATGAAACCATATAAAACAGCAAACGGAAAAAGTATTTTTCGCAGTAAAATCATTATACGAAAGTATAATAAATTATCTTTGAAATAAATATTTTGTTTCTTTTGTTTAAAGTTTAAAGTTAAGCAATCATCAAACTTTAAACCTTAGACTTTAAACCAAAAAACCATGAAAATAAAAGAAATACTTTCAGTACTCGAAGAAATGGCACCGCTTGCTTACGCAGAAGATTTTGATAATGTTGGATTACTCGTTGGAGACCAAAATACAGAAGCTACAGGTATACTAGTATGTCATGATGCACTAGAAAATGTGATTGACGAAGCAATTGCAAAAAAATGCAATCTAGTGGTATGCTTCCACCCTATTTTATTTTCTGGTTTAAAGAAAATAACAGGCAAAAATTACGTAGAACGCTCTATAATCAAAGCCATAAAAAACGACATTGCCATTTATGCTGTTCATACAGCCTTAGACAATCACCAAAACGGAGTTAATAAAATATTTTGTGATGCTCTAGGACTTAAGAACACAAAAATCTTGATTCCTAAACAAAACTTCATTCGCAAATTAGTTACCTATACTATACCTGAAAATGCCGAAAAACTGCGCAATGCACTATTTGACGCTGGAGCAGGAAACATTGGCAACTATGAAGATTGCAGTTTCAACTCTAAGGGCATCGGAACTTATATGGGTAACGAAAACAGTGATCCGCAATTAGGCGAGCGATTTGAATTTGTAGAAACTACAGAAATTAAAATCGAAGTAACATTCGAAAAACATTTAGAGTCAAAAATACTAAAAGCGCTATTTAGTCATCATGCCTACGAGGAGGTCGCGTATGAAATTTATCAATTGCAAAATAGCCATCAAAATATAGGTTTAGGAATGATCGGTGAGTTTGAAACGCCAATGGACGAAAAAGAGTTTTTAACGGCTGTGAAACAAAAAATGCAGGCAGAAGGAATTCGCCATTCGGCATTCACAGGAAAGCCGATAAAAAAAGTAGCGGTACTGGGTGGATCTGGAAGTTATGCGATAAAAAATGCAATTATGGCTGGAGCCGATGCTTTTTTAACCGCTGATTTGAAGTATCATCAGTTTTATGAGGCCGAAAATCAGCTTCTTTTGGCCGATATTGGACATTTTGAAAGCGAACGCTATACAAAAAATTATATTGTTGATTATCTTCGGAAAAAAATCCTTAATTTTGCAATCATTTTATCAGAAGAAAATACAAATCCAGTTAAGTACTTATAGAATATGGCGAATACGAAAGAATTAAGTGTTGAGGACAAGTTAAGAGCAATTTACGATTTACAACTTATTGACTCTAGGATTGACGAAATCAGAAACGTAAGAGGTGAACTTCCTCTAGAAGTGGAAGATTTAGAAGATGAAGTTGCAGGTTTAAGCACACGTTCTGAAAAATTGAAAAGCGAACTCGAAGTTATCGAAGACCTTATCAAAGGAAAAAAGAATGCAATTGATGAGCACAAAGAGTCTATCAAAAAGTATACAAAACAACAAGAAACTGTTCGTAACAATAGAGAATTCAACTCTTTGACTAAAGAAGTTGAGTTCCAAGAGCTTGAAATTCAATTAGCTGAAAAGCAAATGAAAGAAATGAAAGCTTCTATTGAACACAAGAAAGATGTTATTTCTCAATCTAAAGAAAGATTAGAAATAAAATCAAATCACTTGAAACATAAAAAATCAGAATTAGACGCAATTATGTCTGAAACTGCAAAGGAAGAGGAATTTCTAACAGAGAAATCTAATGAATACCAAAGCCAAATTGAGCCTAGATTAATGGCTGCTTATACTAGAATCAGAACAAGTGTTCGTAATGGTTTAGCTGTTGTTTCTATCGAAAGAGGAGCATCTGCCGGATCTTTCTTTACAATTCCACCTCAAACACAGGTTGAAATTGCTTCTAGAAAGAAAATCATAATCGACGAGCATTCAGGAAGAATATTAGTTGACAGCGTTCTGGCTGATGAAGAAAAAGAAAAAATGGAAAAGTTATTTTCTAAATTTTAATTATATTTAAGTCCCGATAAACATCGGGACTTTTTTTTATGAAAAAAACAATCTATTTTCTCTTTACTAAATCTGTTGGAATATATATCAATGTTCTGAGTTTTTTATTACCTAAAAAAGCGACCCAACTTGCGTACACTTTATTTAGCGAACCCAGAGATGGAAAACTCCTTAAGGACAAACTCCCTACTATTCTACAAGAAACCGAAAAAGAAACGTACCATCACAAGGGATCCCATTTTCAAACCTACACTTGGAAAGGAAATGACACTATTATCCTTTTAGTGCACGGCTGGGAAAGTAATGCATCGCGTTGGGAAAATATTTTACCTTATTTAAGAAAATCAGGAAGTACTGTCATAGCTATTGACGCACCTGCTCACGGTCTTTCGAGTGGTAAGGAATTCAACATTCCACAGTATGCTGCATTTATTGACATTCTAATGCAAAAATTCAAACCACAATATCTTATCGGCCACTCTTTAGGAGCCAAAACCTGTTTGTATTATCAATCTACTTACCAAAACAACAGTATTAAAAAGACTGTTATATTAGGCTCACCAAGTGATTTCAAAATAATTCTCAATAATTATATCGAAATGCTTAGCTTAAATTCGATAATTTCAGGAGGTTTAGAAGCGCACTACCTCAAACATTTCCAACTTAAATTAGAAAATTTTTCAGGAAAAGTATTTGCTGCCGACATACAAACAAAAGGATTTATCGCTCATGATAAAGATGATACAGTCGTTTTATTTCAAGAAGGAAAAAAAATAGCAAGTACCTGGAAAGATTCTGTTTTCATTGAAACCAGAGGCCTTGGTCACAGCATGCACAGTGCTGAATTATACACAAAAATCGCTCAATTTTTATTTGAGTAACTAAAAAAACCTGCTTCCTCAATTTCTACATTCCACCTTCTATAGTAAACATTCAAAATTAAAAAAAGTTGAATATCGTAATGCGAACAATGAATTTTTAAGTTATACCCTTATCTATTTACCAAATTGATTACTTTTGCAGAATGGAAGATAATCTAAAACGCCTTAATAAATTCATAGGAGAAACTGGCTATTGCTCTCGTCGAGAAGCTGATAAACTAATCGATGAAGGACGTGTCACTCTAAACGGAGTTATTCCCGAATTAGGAACTAAAGTTTCGCCGCATGACGAAGTGCGTATTGACGGTAAATTGATCCGTGAAAAACACGAGAAGCCCGTTTACTTGGCCTTCTACAAACCTGTAGGAATTGAATGCACAACCAACTTAGATGTGCGCAATAATATCATCGATTATATCAATTACCCAAAACGTATTTTCCCAATTGGCCGACTAGATAAAGCTAGTGAAGGATTAATATTTATGACTAACGATGGTGATATCGTCAATAAAATATTACGCGCTAGAAACAATCACGAAAAAGAATATACAGTAACTGTAAACAAACCTATTACAGATCGTTTCATTGAAAGAATGGGAAATGGAATTCCTATCTTGGATACGGTGACCAGAAATTGTAAAGTGGAACAAATCAGTAATGACATCTTTAAAATTGTTCTTACGCAAGGTTTAAATCGTCAAATTCGTAGAATGTGTGAATATTTAGGATACGAAGTTATCGGTCTAAAACGAATTCGAATCATAAATATCTCACTTGATATCCCGATGGGAAGATTCCGTGATTTGACTGATGCTGAAATAAAAGAACTGAACGAACTTATCGAACCTTCAAGCAAAACAGAAGAAGCTAGTTTGCCAAAAACAGAAACTCCAAAAAGAAGAACAGAGTTCATCAAAAGAGATGATCCAAGATTCAAGAAAAGAGGCGATTATTAAAACAAAAACGGTGTAAAATTATTTACACCGTTTTTTTATTTTTAAAACCATCTTTTTCTCTTAAACAAGAACACACCAAAAATAGAGAGAATAATGGAGACCAGCACCAACACCCATAAACCCATCGGATTATCCTGCAAGCCATTAGGAACATTCATCCCGTAAAAACTGGCAATTACCGTAGGAATCATCAAAATAATTGAGATAGAGGTCATTTGTTTCATGATATTATTCATGTTATTAGAAATAACTGAAGCATACGCATCCATGGTTCCAGTCAAGATATCACTATAAATATTAGTAGTTTCCTGGGCTTGACGCAATTCAATTTCTACATCTTCCAGTAAATCAAGATCATAATTAACGCGTTGTGATTTGATGTTTTTAATTCGATGCAACAAAATATCATTCCCTTTTAAAGAAGTCATAAAGAACACTAAACATTTTTCTATTTGCAACAAAGCCTGTAGCTCTTCATTTTTTATGGATTTCTCCAAATTGTCTTCGGCTAGTTTAATTTTTTGATTGACTTGTTTCAAATATTTTAAATACCAAATACTGGAGGACAACAATAGTCTTAAAACTAAATCGAAATTATCTTTAATATCGATATTCTTTCTTTGTGTATAAGTAACAAAGTCCGTTAACATCTCTGTTTGATGAAAGCTAACGGTAACACAAACCTCATCTTTAAATACAATCCCTACAGGAATAGTATGAAAAGGAAGTTTCACATCATTACTCTTCACAGGAATGCGCATGATGATTAATGTCCATCCATTTTCTACCTCAATACGAGGTCTTTCGTCAATATCTTCAATGTCGTTGTAAAAGGCTTCCGGAATTTGAAGCTCTTCAAGTAAGTATTTTTTTTCGGCTTCCGTTGGACATTCGATATTTATCCAACAGTTAGGAAACCATTTTTGCACTGCAATTAATCCGTTATTATTTTTGTAAAAAGCTCTCATTTCAAAATTCTATAGGTTTAGCATAGCCTCTTGAAATATCACAAGCGCTACAATTAGTTCAACATTTCCGAATAATAATCGTCCATTATAAAGTACTATTTTTTAGTGCTGCAAAAGTATTCTTTATTTTACACCGCCTAACCATTTGCATTTTTTTTAAGAAAAATTTAAGTTAGTAATGAAAGAAAATATAACCTTACCATATTCCCCTTCCTAGACTGCAAAGAAGATTATTGTATTTTTCTTCTTCTGGCTTTTACAATTTTATCATCAATCACAATAGCATTCTCGATTTGCTTTTTTAAAACTGCTACATCAATATCTTGTATTGCATGATATATGAATTTTGTTTCCACAAAAGTTTCATCCAAAAAATTTTCATTTTTACAAAAACCTATTCCAACACCACTATTAACTTTCTCTGAGGGAATGGAAGCAGGCCATATATAACAAATTCGTGAATGGCGATAATAAAACGGAATGCTGTAAGCTAATTTTTCTTTGAAATCTGGCATACATTCCATCACAATGTTGCGAAGAAAAAGAACGATTTCTAATTCTTTTTCAGGCAAATAGTCTAGAAATTCTTCTGTAGATTTGAACTCTATTTCTTGTGGGTTTTCCATAATTCTAAAAAAAAGCCTATTCAGAAGAATAGGCTTTGTATTTATTTATTTTTCTAATTTCAACATTTTCATTTCTCTTGCCAACAGTGTGTTTTTCAACAACATTGCTATTGTCATAGGTCCTACTCCACCGGGAACTGGAGTAATAAAACTTGCTTTTTTACTTACATTGTCAAAATCTACATCACCAGTAATTACATATCCTTTTTCTGTTGATTCATCTGGAACACGAGTAATTCCCACATCAATAACAACAACTCCGTCTTTAACCATATCTGCTTTAAGATAATTAGGCACTCCTAAGGCTGTGATTATGATATCAGCTTGAATAGTGATCTCTTCAATGTTTTTAGTGTAGCTATGTGTCAACGTAACTGTTGAATTTCCAGGAAACCCCTTTCTACCCATTAAGATACTCATAGGTCTTCCCACAATATGACTACGACCAATTACTACGGTATGTTTTCCTTTAGTCTCTACTCCATAACGTTCTAATAATTCTAATATTCCGTAAGGTGTTGCAGGAATAAAAGTACTCATATCCAAAGCCATTTTTCCGAAATTCTCAGGATGAAATCCATCGACATCTTTACTTGGACTAACTGCCATCAATACTTTTTGCTCATCAATTTGCTCTGGAAGCGGTAATTGAACTATAAATCCATCGATATTATCGTCTTCATTTAACTCCTTAATTTTTTTAAGTAATTCAGTTTCAGAAGTAGTGCTTGGTAATTTCACCAAAGTAGATTCAAAACCAACTCTTTCACATGCTCTTACCTTACTTCCTACATAAGTTAAACTTGCTCCATCGTTCCCCACAATTACTGCGGCTAAATGAGGAACTTTCTCCCCATTATTTTTCATCTTTTGTACTTCGGCTGCGATTTCACTTTTAATATCTTCCGCTGTTTTTTTTCCGTCTAGTAGTTGCATTTTATTTTTAGTTTCAAGTTTTACTTTCTGTTTTTTTTACAAGAACTGATATTCCTATAAAAGAGTAAGGTTTAAAATTTCATTAAACATGAAACTTTAAACCTTAACCAAATATTTAGCGCATCGCTCCGCCTCCAGGCATTCCTTTCATTCCGCCCATCATCTTCATAAGGTTTTTTCCGCCTGGCCCTTGCATCATTTTCATCATTTTGCTCATTTGCTCAAACTGTTTCATCAATTGATTGACTTGCTCAATTTTAGTCCCTGAACCTTTAGATATCCTTGCTTTTCTTTTCACATCAATCAAAGAGGGTTTACTTCTCTCTGCTGGAGTCATCGAGTGAATAATAGCCTCAATATGCTTGAATGCATCATCTTCTATCTCGACGTCTTTCATGGCTTTAGAAGCACCTGGTATCATCCCAACCAAGTCTTTCATATTACCCATTTTCTTCACTTGCTGAATTTGAGAAAGGAAATCATCAAAACCGAATTCGTTCTTCGCGATTTTCTTTTGAATTTTTCTAGCTTCTTCTTCATCAAATTGTTCTTGTGCTCTTTCCACTAACGACACAACATCTCCCATTCCCAGGATACGTTCCGCCATACGAACAGGGTAAAATACATCAATCGCTTCCATTTTCTCGCCTGTACCTACAAACTTAATCGGTTTGTTAACTACAGTTTTTATTGAAAGAGCGGCTCCACCACGTGTATCACCATCTAATTTAGTTAATATAACACCGTCGAAATTTAATATATCATTAAAGGCTTTTGCTGTATTTACTGCATCTTGACCTGTCATTGCATCAACAACAAACAAAGTTTCTTGTGGTTGAATTGCTTTATGAACACGTGAAATTTCATTCATCATCTCCGTATCAACAGCTAGACGTCCAGCTGTATCCACAATAACAACATCAAATCCTTTTGCTTTAGCATGCTTAATTGCATTTTGTGCAATTTCAACTGGATTTTTATTTTCAGGTTCTGAATACACCTCAACACCAATAGAATCTCCAACAACGTATAATTGTTGAATTGCCGCCGGACGATAGATATCACAGGCAACTAAAAGTGGTTTTTTATTCTTTTTAGTTAAAAGGTAATTAGCCAATTTTCCAGAAAAAGTTGTTTTTCCAGAACCTTGTAAACCAGACATTAAAATAACAGTAGGGTTTCCAGAAAGGTTTATTCCCGCAACATCACCACCCATCAATTCTGTCAGTTCGTCTTTCACTAACTTAACCAACAATTGTCCTGGTTGAAGTGTCGTTAAAACGTCCTGCCCTAAAGCTTTTTCTTTTACTTTATTCGTAAAATCTTTCGCGATTTTAAAATTCACATCGGCATCCAGTAAGGCTCTTCTAACTTCTTTTAAAGTTTCAGCCACGTTTACTTCGGTGATTTTTCCGTGCCCTTTTAATATATGAAAGGCCTTGTCTAGTTTATCGCTTAAATTATCGAACATAGTTTTTTATTTTATTGAAATGCAAAGATAAACTAAGTTAGATTATTAGGCAATTAGATTATTAGATAATTGGCAGGTTCCATATCATATTATTTCAAATAAAAAGCGGCCCCAAATTGGAGCCGCTTTTCTTTGATTATTTTGGTTTAATTACATACGCTCAGGAACATCTATCCCTAGCAAGCTAAAAGAAGCTGCAATGGTATCTGCTACCTTTTTTGATAACTGCACTCTGAATATTTTTTCAATTTCTATTTCTGAACCTAAAATTGGTACCGCCTGATAAAAAGAATTGTATTCACGTACTAAGTCATACACAAAATTAGCCAATAAAGCTGGACTATGATTTTGTGCCGCATTTTGAATCACTTCTGGAAATAATTCAAGTTGTTTCAATAATTCTTTCTCTTTTGGGTGAAGTTCCACCATTCCTGATTTATTCGAAAAATCAAAATTAGCTTTACGAATGATCGACTGGATTCTCGCATAAGTATATTGTATAAACGGCCCTGTATTCCCTGCAAAATCTACTGATTCTTCTGGGTTAAAAAGGATTCGTTTTTTAGGATCTACTTTAAGTATATAGTATTTTAAAGCACCCAGACCAATCGTATTGTATAATTTCGTTTTTTCTTCGGCAGAATAACTGTCTAATTTCCCTAAATCTTCAGAAATTTTTTGAGCAGTATCTGTCATTTCTTGCATCAAGTCATCTGCATCTACTACAGTTCCTTCACGACTTTTCATTTTTCCGGAAGGTAAATCTACCATTCCATACGATAAATGATATAGGTTTTTAGACCAGTCAAAGCCTAATTTTTTCAATATTAGAAACAACACTTTAAAATGGTAATCTTGCTCATTACCTACAGTGTAAACCATCCCTCCTACATCTGGATAATCTTTCACACGCTGGATAGCTGTACCAATATCCTGCGTCATATAAACCGCAGTACCATCAGAACGCAAGACGATTTTACGGTCTAAACCTTCATCAGTTAGATCAATCCAAACAGAACCATCAGGATCTTTTTCGAAAACACCTTTTTCTAAACCAATCTGAACTACATTTTTCCCTAATAAATAGGTGTTGCTTTCATAATAATAACAATCAAAATCAACTCCTAAATTTTTATAGGTAGTCGCAAATCCGTCATAAACCCATTGATTCATTTTTTTCCAAAGTGCAATAACTTCTTCATCACCAGCTTCCCATTTCAAAAGCATTTCCTGTGCTTCTAAAATAATGGGGGCTTGCTTCTTGGCTTCTTCTTCGGTTTTTCCTTCGCTCACTAATTGAGCTATTTCCACTTTGTACGCTTTGTCGAAGGCCACATAGTAGTTTCCCACTAGTTTATCTCCTTTTAAGCCTGTACTTTCAGGGGTTTCTTCGTTTCCAAATTTCTGCCATGCCAGCATCGATTTGCAAATGTGAATTCCTCTATCGTTTATGATTTGGGTTTTGTACACTTTTTTACCCGAAGCCTTAATAATTTCAGCTACAGAATAACCCAATAGATTATTACGCACGTGACCTAAGTGCAACGGTTTATTCGTATTTGGCGAAGAGTATTCTACCATTACTGCTGTGTCTTCAGGGCTTGGAGTTACGAAACCAAATTTTGCATCGTCCTTTATTCCATTAAAGAAATTTAAATAATACTCATCAGAAATAATAATATTCAAAAAACCAGAAACCACATTAAAACGGCTTACTTCGGCTATATTCTCCACTAAATAGTTTCCTATTTTATTTCCTAATTCTACAGGATTACTTTTGATAACTTTCAATAGAGGAAAAATTACCATGGTGATATCTCCTTCAAATTCCTTCCGTGTAGTTTGAAACTCTACTTTGTCAATAGCAATATCAAATAAGGCTTGGACTGCTTTTTCAATTGAAGGGGTAAGAATTTGTGATAATGTCATTTTGTAAAGGTTTTAAGGGTGCAAAGATAATTCTAATTCCTTAATATGGTCGTAAAAAAAATTCTAATCCATTTTAAAATGGAAACCAAAGCAATATAGCATTTTTACTACTATGAAAATTAGATAGTTATAAAATTCGCTGAATGTCAAAATATTCATTTTATAAATGTTATTTTTGTTAAGGACATAAATTTTAAACACATGAAAAAGATCTTTATTTTTGGATTGTTAATGGTTTTTTTTTCTTCTTTTTCACAATCAATAACTGTTAATACAACTAAATATACCGCCGATGAGCTTGTTAATCAAGTATTGATTAACTCCCCATGTGTTAATGCAATTAATATAAATGTAAAATCAGGATCGCAATTTGGCTCAACTAATAGCATTGGCTATTTTGAAAACACCAATTCTAATTTCCCTTTTTCCAGTGGTGTAGTACTATCTACTGGTGATGTGACTAAATCACCTGCTCCTAATGACAACATATTGAGTGATGGAAACAGTTCCTGGACTGGTGATACCGATTTAGAAAACAATCTTCTTTCACAATCAGGAATTACTATTAATTCCGTTAATGCAACCTATATCGAATTTGACTTTCAACCCAAAACACCCAACTTTGATTTTTCCTTTTTATTTGCTTCAGAGGAATACGGAACTTCACAATGCAATTTCTCAGATGCTTTTGCTTTTTTATTAAAAGATGTAACCGCAAGTGGAATAAATAGAAATATAGCAGTAATTCCTGGTACTAATATTCCGGTTTCTGTTGAAACTATTCGAGACGATACTTATAATTCAGATTGCCCTTCTGCAAATCCAAGTTATTTTGGCGCATACAACCCGAGTGGCTTTGGACCTGCAATCAATTTTAATGGTCAAACAGTTGAGATGGTGGCTTCGGCATCAGGATTAGATACTACGCATACATACAGAATCAAATTAGTAATTGCCGACGGAGGTGATAATGTAGCCTATGATTCTGCCATTTTCTTGGAAGCTAACAGTTTTAATATTGGACAAGATGTTTTAGGCATGGATTATACCACTGCCAACAATAGAGCTATCTGTCCATCAACAGTTTTACCAACTCTAAACGCAACTGGTTTACCTGCGGGAACTACTTTTATATGGAAAAAAGAAGGAGTCCCATTTTCGCCAGCACAAACAGCATCCACGCTAAATCTAAATTCTCTTCTACCACTTATCAGCTCTGGAATTCATAATTATAGTGTGAGTTATATCGAACCTGGATGCACAGAAGTGACCGATGAAATAAAGGTTGAAATATACCCCGAAATTGGAGTAATGACAACTGTACCTCCCATTTACCTTTGTAATACTGGCTTATTAACTTATGATTTTGATCTGACTAAAAATACAATAAAAATATTGGCAGGAAAAAATCAATCTACTTCGGCTAGTGGTGTTTTAGATGACTTAACTTCAGGAACACTAATAACATATCACCTTAGCGATACCGACGCCATAGCTAACAATAATGCGATAACGAGTCCGCATAGTATTTCTAACGCTGAAAACGGAAAAACTATTTATGCTAGAATTCAAAACCCTACTACTAACTGTTTTGAAATCCGTTCTTTCCAATTACAAATTGTTAATAGTCCCATAATTGCAACCACCCCCAGCAACATCACTTTATGCGCCCTAAGTGCATCCGAAAATCCACCAAAAGCTGATTTCGACCTGAACACCTCAATAGCTTCTATTCTGGGATCGCAAGATACTACATATAATATCTTAACTTTCCATACAACCCTGGCAGGCGCAAATAATAACACTGCTATTTTAGCTATAAAAACTAACAATTTTTTATTATCCTCGAGTCGAACCATATGGGCCCGAATTCAAAACATTTCAAACCCAGATTGTTATATCACCACAAGCTTCGATCTTATTGTGACTCCTTTACCAGAAGTTGACATTCTGCCAGACGTATTTGTATGTACTGCCTATTCACTGCCTATATTGACTAAAACTGGAGCACAATACTGGACTGGCGCCAATGGAACTGGAACAGAATTATTTGCGGGAAACAGCATTAATACAAATACTACCTTGTATGTTTACAATCAATCAGGAGGCTGTACAAATCAAGAATCCTTTAAGATTACGATCACCGATTTAAATACGGTCACCCCAAAGTCAGAATCTTACTGTACACAATATAAGCTTCCCTCTTTGCCCTACGGAAAATATTTCACCCAAAGTGGAGGGACGAAGACTAGTGGAAATACAGAACTTCCGGCTGGCATTACTATAAAAACAGCCGGAATAAATACTATTTATGTCTGGTTTGAAGACACAACTGTAACCCCATCTTGCACTGAAGAAAGGATCTTTACAATAACAATTATCCCGTTTACAGCACTACCTGATTATCCAGATCAGTTTGCCTGTAGTTCTTATACTTTACCCAGTGATCCAAATGGAGCTACTTATTATTCAGGGACTAACAAAGGAATGCCTATTCTCGCTCCAGGAACAGTTATTACAAATACTACTTCGGTATTTGCGTATAAAGAATCAGGAACAGCACCATTAAACTGTAGTTCAGAAAAAAGTTTTACAGTTTACGTAGACCTCTCCAACATTACTCCTCCAGCGGATGTTAATTCTTGCTCTGCTTACACGCTACCCAATTTAAATTTTGGTCAATACAGAACTGCAGTTGCCGGCGGAGGAATTGAAGTACCTGCAGCAACAGTAATTAATACCACAACAACTTTATGGTTCTACGTTCCTGGTCAAAACTGTACAGATAACCTCCAATTTACTATTACTGTCAACATACCACCATTACCTACATTTAATGATACGCCACCACATTGTGATGTTTATTACCTTCCTTCTGTTGCTCACAGTGGTGATTATTTTACAGGACCATTAGGAAGTGGAAGTAAAAGAGACGTAGGCTATCCAGTAACGGCAACTCAAACTATATATTTTTATGACAAAGCTGCGGTAGGCGCCTGTTATGTAGAAGATAATTTTCTTATTACAATTAATCGTTCACCTACAATTGATGCAAGACCTATAGAAGTTATAAAATGTGGTGCAAATTTTGTACTCGATGATTTACGGAATGGAGAATACTATGAATTTGCCGGTGGTCCCTCTTCGACAAATCCAATCCTACCCCCAGGGTCTGTAATTACAACATCAAAAAAAATATATGCATATGCTGCTGCTACCGCTCCAAATAATTGTACAAAGGAATACGCAATTGATATATTCATAACCAAAGTAAATCTTATAGACGATCAATATGCTTGCGACTCCTATATCCTCCCTGCAATAGTTGGACAAGGTGATTATTATACTGCTACTGGAGGCCCAAATGGAAGTGGAGTTAAATTATCCCAACCTTATGCACCTATCACAAATACTACAACGCTTTACGTATATGCTGAGGACAACAGTAGAGTTTCTTGTTTTGATGAAGATGAATTTACGGTAACTATTTACAATACTCCTATAGTATCAAGTTACCCTCCCGTAACAAGATGTGAATCGTATGCCCTGCCTCCTTTTGTTGCTCCTGTAAACAAATATTTTACTCAACCCGGTGTTCCTAGCGCTACAAATACAGAGAAGTTTCCAGGAGATTTGATCACTTCTTCTACAACTATTTACGCCTATGCCGAAACAGGAACAGCTACTACAAAAATATGTTTTGATGAACAACCAATGGAAATTACCATTCTTTCAAAACCAAACCCTGTTATTAACACCACCCCTATTTGCCACGATTTTGCTAATGGAAATACAAGCAACTCCTACAGTATAAGCAATTATACAACGCCGCAATATGCTTTTGAATGGAGAGCGGCTGATGGCACACTATTAAGTAGTGCTAAAGATTTCTCGACTAATCAAGCCGGCAATTACACATTAACCGTAACCGATCTATCGATCTTTAGCTGTTCATCAGATTCAGTTGATTTCACCGTTGAAGAAATATTCCCGCCAATATCAATCACTTACACTACTGAAGATTGGTTTTCTGATCGTCAAACCGTTATTATAAATGCAATTCCAATTTCAGGTGATGGAAGTAATTTTCTTTACTCAATAGATGGAAATTCTCCCCAAACGAGTAATACATTTACCAATGTGCAATCTGGAACTCACGAAATAAGTATTAGCGATGCTAATGGGTGCGGAAGCACAATTCCAATTGTAATTCAATTAATAAATAGTCCTAAATATTTTACTCCAAACGGAGATGGTTTTAACGATACTTGGAATGTTACCGCACTGCCTAACCAAGAAAACCCTAATATATATATCTTCGACCGATATGGTAAACTCTTAAAACAACTTACCCCTAATGGAACTGGTTGGGATGGTACTTTTAACGGAAAACCTTTACCTGCCACTGATTATTGGTTTTCGATTGAGTATACAGAAGGCGGTGTTCTTAAACAATATCGATCTCACTTTTCATTAAAAAGATAAATCACAAACTATTTCACCTTAAGACTTTCTTCCCAGAAAGTCTTTTTTTTTTTGTAAAACTGTAACAAAACTAATATTCAACAGTCTATTAAGCATCTCCTTCTATTTTAGATATTTTTTTATGCATAAAACAGTACTATGTATTGCATATATTTAAAATAAAAACAATACCTTTGAAAAATCAATCAAATTTTTAATCAAAATCATCAATCATGAAAATCAAATTAATCTTAGTATGCCTCTTCGGGACCCTAGTTTCGATGCAAGCGCAAACTTCAGTCAAAACTTCGAACAATGAAAACCCTGGAAGTATCACAGGAAAAGTAATCGATAAAAACAGTAATGAATCTCTTCCTTATGTCAACATCATCATAAAAGATGGAGACAAATTTGTTACTGGTGGAATCACCTCTGATAAAGGAATTTTTTTAATCAAAAGTCTTGATTTAAGAAATTATAATATCGAAATACAATTTATGGGATACAAAACCATTTCAACAACGGTCATATTATCTACTGACAAAAAGAACGTTGACCTAGGTACTTTTGAACTTAAAGAAGACGCGATAGAACTTAAAGGTGTGGATATCGTCAGCGAGAAATCGACCATTGAACAAAAAATCGATAGAAAAATTATCAACGTTGGGAAAGATTTAATTTCGACAGGAGCAACAGCCAGCGAAATAATGAATAACATTCCTTCAGTAAGTGTTGATCCGCAAACAAATGCAATTAGTTTAAGAGGAAATTCAAATGTAAAAGTTTTAATAGACGGAAAACCATCTAGTATTGACGCTTCGCAATTATTGCAACAAATTCCATCGGCTTCTATCAAACAAATTGAGCTGATAACTAATCCATCTGCAAAATACAATCCAGAGGGAATGAGTGGAATTATCAATATTGTACTAAACAAAAACAGCAAAATAGGTTTTAATGGAAGTATCAATAATGGTGTCACATTTGGGAAAACGCCAAAAGTCAATTCGGCATTTGATTTAAACTATCGCAACGGAAAGTTTAATTTTTACGGTAACTATGGTCTTAATCACGGTAAACGCCTTAACCGCGGTCTAATTGTAAGTGAAGAAGAAGACAAAGAAAACACACAGCTTTATCAATTTAACAACCTCAGTACTTCACATCTTGCAAAAGTTGGAGTAGATTACTACCTTAATGACAACAATACCATATCGTTTTATACCAATCAGGTGTTTTATAAATTAAAAGGCTCTGGAGCTACGCAAGTAGATTATACTTCTAATACCACAAACGTAGATTTATTGCAACCTTATGAAAACGAACAAGACAACCAAGGTCAAACATATAATTTTGATTATAAGATAAAGTTCAAAAAAGAAGGACATAACCTAGAATTAGAAGCAAATTATGGTGAAGACGATAGTCGTGAAAACGCAATTTACACAAATTTAAATAGAGATAACAACACACTTATCAACTCCTTCACAAACGATGTACGTGTACTTAGCAAGAGTACAATTGTCAACCTAGACTATGTCAATCCTTTGAGCGAAACCATAAAATTAGAATTGGGTTTAGAACTAAGAGAAGAGACAACTGACAACAATTTATTTAGAGACAATGCGTATAGTTCTAATTTTACTTATGATCGAAATATCTACTCAGGATATACCACTCTGGGTAAACAATGGAAAAAATGGAGTTTTCAAGCTGGAGCCCGTGTGGAACAATACAAAGTGGAAGCATTATTTAAACAAGTCTCTGAAGCCAATGGACAATTTAAAGACGATATTTTAAGCATTTACCCTTCTACTTTCCTGAACTACAACCCTAGTGAAAACAACTCGTTTAATTTAAGCTTTTCAAGAAGAGTGGACAGACCAAGTATTGATCAGGTGAACCCAATTAGAGAATGGAGTACGGCGACTTTAGATTCAGAGGGAAACCCAAATCTTGTTCCGCAATTCACAAATTCATTTGAATTGAATTATACTAGAAAGACAAAAATTGGTTCTATTACTTCTGGCGTTTTTTATAGAAAAATTGAAGACGAAATCACCAGAGTTCTTTTTACCAATTTAGAAAACCCAAACAAGCAAGTGTTGTCTTATGCTAATTTTGACAACAACGATGCTTATGGATTAGAAGTATCTGGTAATTTAGATTTTAAAAAATGGTGGAGTGCTAATATTAGCTTAGACACGTATCAGAAAAAAGTAAAAGGAACCATTGAAACCACTCCTGGAAACTACGACTTTGAAGAAATTAATGCGACCACTTTTAATGCTAGAGTCAACAATACTTTTAAACCAACCAAAGATTTACGCATTCAGTTATTTGCCATGTACAGAGGAAGAGATCGTAGTCTTCAATTTGATGTTGCTAACATGTGGAAAATGGATATCGGAACCAGTTACACTATTTTAAAAGGCAATGGAACAGTTAGTGCACGTTTTAGCGATGTTTTTAATACCGTGCGTTTTGCTTTTGATAATAATAAACCTTACAAAACAAACGGACAATTCAATTGGGAAAGTCAAACAGTGTATGTAGGATTCAATTACCGTTTTGGAAGTGGTAAAAATAAAGCAATTGAGAGAAAGCAAAGAGACAAGAATGAAACCCAAGGAGGTGGACCCTTATAAGAATTAGTTTTAAATTTTGTTACCAAAGAAAAACCCAGAGTATGCCAACTCTGGGTTTTTTGATATAAACTATTTTTTTTAACTAAATAACATCCTTACCATTTAATAACAGCACTTGCCCAAGTAAATCCACTTCCAAAAGCAGCTAAAACTACAGTGTCTCCAGATTTAATTTTTCCTTTTTCCCAAGCTTCAGTCAAAGCAATAGGAATAGAAGCAGCTGTTGTATTCCCGTATTTTTGAATATTATTGTAAACTTGATCATCTGTCAATCCAAATTTCTTCTGTATGAATTGAGAAATTCTCAAATTTGCTTGATGCGGAATCAACATATCAATATTTGAAACCGATAGATTATTTGCTTCAAGCCCTTCATTAATCACCTCAGCAAAACGAACCACTGCATTTTTAAATACAAATTGTCCATTCATATAAGGGAAATAACTTTCATCATCAGGGTCGTTATCTGCTAAAATATCAGTTACCCAACGCCCCCCCATTCCTGGAGCTTTAACGATTAGTTCTTCAGCATGCTGCCCTTCTGAATGCAAATGCGTAGAAAGGATTCCTTTAGTCAGGTCCTCTTCTCTACTCAAAACGGCTGCTCCTGCTCCATCTCCAAAAATTACTGAAACACCTCGACCACGAGAGGTCATATCTAATCCGGTAGAATGTACTTCTGAACCTATTACCAAAACGTTCTTATACATTCCTGTTTTAATATATTGATCTGCAACAGACAAAGCATAAATAAATCCTGAACATTGATTTCTAACATCTAATGCGCCTACTGTCCTCAAACCTAAATCACGTTGGACTAAAACTCCTGGCCCAGGAAAATAATAATCAGGACTTAATGTTGCAAAAACAACAAAATCAATATCTTCTTTAGCCACTCCTGAACGTTCAATAGCAATTTCGGCAGCTTTAACTCCCATAGAAGTCGTTGTATCTTCTCCTTTTATAATGTGTCTTCTTTCTTGAATCCCTGTTCTTTCTTGAATCCACTCATCATTGGTGTCAATAATTTTTGACAAATCGTCATTGGTGACCACATTGGAAGGAACATAAAATCCTAATCCCGCAATTTTTGAATGATACATATAATTGTTATTTTATTATAATAAGATTGTAAATTTAAAAATACTTTAAAATATAAGACTACAAATTACTCTTTTTTTAGCAATTAACAATTTATAAATTTTCGTTCCTCTTTTTGCCACTTTAAAAAATGAAGCTTCAAAAGGAAAATTTACATATTTTTACTAAAAAAAAAGATAGAATGTAACAATCTAAATGCAAGTAAGACCAATAATTCTAATTAAATAACCAAAACAAAACCTATTTATGAAATCAAAATTTAGCCTAATTTTATTTCTTGGACTAAGCTTACATGCTTTTGCTCAAGAAAATATTACGTATCAAAAACCTTCTAAGTCAATTCTAGATTTAGTAGACTATGAAAGAGCACCATCTGTAAGCATGGATACAAAAAAGGAATACATGCTGCTAACCTACAGAAACACCTACAAGACTTTAGACGATTTAAATCAAGATGAGATGCGTTTAGGTGGTTTACGAATTAACCCTACTACAAATATTTCTAGTACGGTTACCTATATAAATAATATCAAGCTTCGCAAGATTAAAGATAAAAATGAAATTCAAGTTAGTGGATTGCCTACGAGCCCACGAATCTCTAACATCTCTTGGTCCCCTAGCGAGAAGAAAATTGCTTTCTCACATACTACAAACTCAGGTGTAGAACTATGGGTTATTGATATCGCTTCGGCAAAAGCAACTCAACTTACGGCAGACAATGTGAATGCTAACCTTGGAAATCCATTCAGCTGGTATAGCGACAACGAAAATATTTTAGTAAAAATGCTCCCAAAAAACAGAGCTGCTTTATTAGACGAAAAGAAAAATTTACCATTAGGCCCAATTGTTTCAAATGCAAGCGGAACAATTTCTCAAAATAGAACCTATCAGGATTTATTGAAAAATAAAACTGACGAGGCTAATTTCCAAAATATCTTGACTGCTGAGTTATACAAGGTAAATCTTAACGGAAGTAAAACTTTATTCAAATCAGCTGACATGTATGCAGGAGAAAACTTTTCTCCTGACGGGAATTACCTGATGATCAGCACCATTCAAAAACCATTTTCATATATCGTTCCCCTAAACCGCTTCCCTTCAAAAACTGTTATATATGACAAAGAGGGAAAAGAAGTTAAGGTAGTTAATGAAGTGGCCTTAAACGAAATTATGCCAAAAGGTTTCATGGCAACACGTACTGGGAAGAGAAATATGAATTGGAGAAATGACGAAGCGGCTACATTGTATTATGTGGAAGCGCTTGATGAAGGAAATCCAGAAAACAAAGTCGACTTTAGAGACGAAGTGTTCCAATGGAAAGCTCCTTTTGATAAAAATGCTACTCAAATACTAAAAACAGAACAACGCTTTGGAGGTATTATTTGGGGAAATGAAACTACAGCAATTGCTTTTGACCAGTGGTACGACACCCGAAATACTAAAACATATTTATTCAACCCGTCAGACGCTACTCAAGAACCGAAAATAATTACGGATAGGAACTCTCAAGACATTTACTCTGATCCAGGGAATTTTGAAACCATTAAAAATGCTTATGGTAAACAAGTTCTTGCGATTGAAAACAACAATCTTTATTTGTTAGGAGATGGGTTCACTAAAAATGGACAATTCCCATTCATAGACGAATTCAACCTAAAAAACCAAAAGACAAGCAGACTATATACCTCAACATATAAAGATAAAAAAGAGGATTTACTATCAATTGAGGATTTCAAAAAAGGAGAAGTTTTGGTACAAATTCAATCTAAGAATGAGTATCCTAATTATTACTTTAGAAATATCAAGAAGAAAGACCAACTTACTCCTATTACTAGCTTCAAGAATCCTTTTGAAAGTATAAAAAATGTAAGTAAAGAAGTAATTCAATATAAAAGAAAAGATGGTGTAGCACTTTCAGGGACATTGTACTTGCCAGCAGGATACGATAAAGTAAAAAAAGAAAAATTACCTTTATTGATTTGGGCCTACCCAGCAGAATATAAAGATAAAAACTCGGCAGGTCAAAACAATCAAAATCCAAATGAATTCACTTTCCCTTATTATGGATCGTTTGTTTACTGGGTGACTAAAGGATATGTAGTTCTTGACGATGCTTCTTTCCCTATTATTGGTGAAGGAACAACTGAACCGAACGATAACTTCATCACGCAGTTAGTTGATAATGCCGAAGCTGCAATTAACGCTGTAGATGCATTAGGATATATCAACAGGAAAAAAGTAGCTATTGGAGGACACTCTTACGGTGCTTTTATGACGGCTAATCTATTGACGCACTCTAATTTATTTGCTTGTGGGATTGCTCGTAGTGGCGCCTATAACAGAACGCTTACTCCTTTTGGTTTCCAATCAGAGCAACGCAATTACTGGGAAGTACCAGAGGTTTACAATACTATGTCTCCATTTATGAATGCAGACAAAATGAAGACGCCGTTATTATTAGTCCATGGAGAAGCTGATAATAATCCAGGAACATTCACATTACAAACAGAGCGTTATTTCCAAGCCTTAAAAGGTTTAGGAGCACCGGTAAGAATGGTTATCCTACCTAAAGAAGCACACGGTTATGCTGCTAAGGAGAATATCTTACACCTTCTTTGGGAACAAGATCAATTCCTAGAGAAATATTTGAAGAACTAAGAAAAAAAGAAAGCCCCGAAATACTTAATTTCGGGGCTTTTCTTTTTTACGCTATCATCAAAGTTACTTCCTGATTTAATTCTAAAGGGACATCATGTTCAAAGAAAATTACTTTTCTATCAAAGACAGCTTTAATTAAATAATGACTTCCTTTAAAATAAGACTGTTTCACTACTGCTAATAACATTCCGTTGTCGACTACTGTTAACTGATGTGGATACAACAAAAGTATTTCATCTTCATCTCCTTCTTCCAAGGAAATTAAATGTGATGCTTTTAACTCATTCACTTCTCCAAAAAGAGAAGCCACATATTTATTTATTGGATTATTATACAAACCATAAGAAGCTGCTTTATCAATTAATTTTCCATCTTGCAATACAATGGTCTCATCAGCAAAAGAAAGTGCATCTGTACTGTCATGAGTAGCTACAATACAGGTAACCCCATTTGATTTTAAATAGGCAAACAGATTTCGGCGAAGTGCATTTTTTCTAAAATTATCGATATGACTAAAAGGCTCATCAAGTAATAATATTTCAGGCTCTAAAGCTAGAACTCGAGCTAAAGCCACACGTTGTTGTTGTCCACCGCTTAAATATTTTGTTTTCACATCAGCAAATTCAGTCATCTCAACGATTTCTAATAATTCGTTTACGCGTTCTTTTTTCTTTTCGGGAAAAACGTTAGAAAGAAATTTACCCACATTCTCAGCAACTGTAGTGTAAGGCATCAGGTCAAAATCCTGCGATAAATATTTGATAAAAGGCATTCCCGGCACTAAATTGTGTTTTGGCCCTAACACTTCTGTTTCATTCCAGAAGATATGGCCTTCCTGCAAATCATGTAAGCCGTAAATCATTTTAAGCAGCGTGCTTTTTCCGCAACCACTTTCGCCAATTACGGCAACGTTCTGCCCTTTTTCTATAGTGAAATTAATGTTCTGGAGAACTATTTTTTCGGTATAACCGAATGTGATGTTTTGAACTTGAAGCATTTTTATGGTACTGAAATTTTGAGAATACAAAGATAGATTTAAATGACAAAAAGATTTAAATGAAAGTGAAATTTATGTAAAAATTAATGCCGTTTCACTTTTAAAGCGAAACGGCATTACTCTATAAAAACCAAATAACTTTCTAATTTCCTGCTTCTATCTTAGCATCTTCACGCATTTTATCATTTGCTGTAATAGCAAACTCAACACGACGGTTTTGACTTCTTCCTTCTACAGTCTCATTTGATGCAATCGGATCAGCAATACCTAAACCAGTAACATTAAATCTAGCAGAAGACACTCCTTTACTAACCAAGTAATTTTTAACCGATGCTGCTCTTTCTTTAGAAAGTTTTAAATTATAATCAGCAGGACCTGTAATATCTGTATATCCAAAAATAGTAATATCAGTATCAGGATATTCTGTAAAAACAGGAACCAATTTATCCAAGTTCGCTTTTGCAGATGCTGTAAGTGTAGACTTGTTAGTATCAAAACGTACTGCATTTTCATTTAATACTAATTGAATACCCTCACCTACTCTTTTCACTTCAGCTCCTGGAATAGCTTCATCAATTTGTCTGGCTTGTTTGTCCATTTTATTACCGATAACGCCACCGGCAACACCACCAACAACACCACCTAGTACAGCACCCATTCCTCCCTTACCACCTTTTCCTAAATTATTTCCTAGAATACCTCCTATTATTGCACCACTTGCTGCGCCAATTCCAGCTCCTCTTTGAGTATTGTTTGTGTTTTTTAACGCTTCACAACTTGTAAATAACGTCCCAATTGACATTACTAAACCTAATGTTATTATAGAAATCTTTTTCATAATTATTTTTTTTATATTTATTTAGTTTACTTTTTGAAATTGGTAAACTACACTGATGCTTTTACCTTCAACGTTTCCTTTATCAACTAATTGAAACGAAGTTTCAGTTTGATTTGCAACATTCAACACATAACCTTCTCTTACTTTTTTTGCTTTAATGTCAGCATTTAAAACTTTTAAAACAAACTCTCCACTTTTATTTACAAACCAAGTAATTTGTGAACTAAATGGTGCACATTTACTATTTGTTAAAGCCATATTCCCTTTGTTGTTATTAGAAACAAATTTCCATGTGCTTCCAACAAAACATTGTGAATCTGCAATTTCAAATGAGTTCACTTTAATATATTCTGATCCAGGATAAGTAACAGAACTGATTACCCAGTTTCCTTTCATTGCGACTTGCGCCCCTTTGTCTAATTTTGTATCAGTAATTGAAGTCGATTTGCACGAAAATAACACTAAGGCTATTGCTGTTAAAAATAATATTTTTTTCATTTTTTTTGGTTTTAGTATTAAACTATCACAAAGATACAAAGCATTTCAGGAGTTTTAGTTTCAAGATTTATATAATTTGTTTCAAAATTAACAGTTACGACAATTTGTCACCTTGCACTTAATTGGTATTCTATTTGAAAGAATTCGAGGAGATTGTAAAACTCTTTAAAAATTTTAAATATGACAACAGGAAAAATTAATGTTTCGGTCGAAAACATCTTCCCTTTAATAAAGAAGTTCCTATATAGTGATCACGAAATTTTTTTACGTGAATTGATTTCAAATGGAACAGATGCAACGTTAAAATTAAAGCACCTAACAAATATTGGCGAAGCCAACGTAGAGTATGGTAATCCAATAATTGAAGTAAAAGTGGACAAGGAAGGAAAAAAACTTCACTTTATCGATCAAGGAATTGGTATGACTGCAGCAGAGGTTGAGAAATACATTAATCAACTTGCTTTTTCTGGTGCCGAAGAATTTTTAGAAAAATACAAGGATACTGCTAAAGATTCTGGTATTATTGGTCATTTTGGTCTTGGTTTTTACTCCGCCTTTATGGTTGCTTCCAAAGTGGAGATCATCACTAAATCATACAAAGACGAGCCAGCAGCACATTGGACATGCGACGGAAGTCCTGAGTTTACTTTAGAGCCTGCTGACAAAACGAGTCGTGGAACGGAGATCATTCTACATATCGCTGAAGATTCTCTAGAATTCCTTGAAGAATCTAAAATCACGCAACTTTTAAACAAGTACAATAAGTTCATGCCTATTCCGATAAAATTTGGAACAAAGACAGAAAAAATTGAACAAAAGAAAGGCGAATCTGTTGACGCAGAAGATAAAGAAGAAACATTCAAAACTGTTGAAGTAGACAATATCATCAACAATCCTAACCCAGCTTGGACAAAACAACCAACTGAATTAGCAGATGAAGATTATAAAAGCTTCTACCATGAATTGTATCCATCGCAATTTGAAGAGCCTTTATTTCACATTCACTTAAATGTAGACTATCCTTTTAACCTAACCGGTATTTTGTATTTCCCAAAATTAAGTGGTGATTTACAAATCCAAAAAGATAAAATTCAGTTGTACCAAAACCAAGTCTACGTGACAGATAACGTAGAAGGAATTGTACCTGAATTCTTAATGATGCTTCGCGG
The DNA here is from genome assembly GCF_041431385.1 of Flavobacterium sp. Arc2. NCBI lineage: Bacteria > Pseudomonadati > Bacteroidota > Flavobacteriia > Flavobacteriales > Flavobacteriaceae > Flavobacterium > Flavobacterium sp. Arc2. The sequence continues at coordinate 214,716 of NZ_JASMRH010000001.1, forward strand.
AGTAGTAGATTCTCCAGACATTCCATTAAACGTTTCTCGTTCTGGATTACAAGCTGATGGTGCTGTGAAGAAAATTTCAAACTACATTACTCGTAAAGTAGCTGATAAATTGAAATCATTATTCACAGAAAACCGTGCTGATTTTGAGTCAAAATGGAATGACATTAAAATCGTTTTAGAATACGGAATGCTTTCTGAAGATAAGTTTTATGAAAAAGCAGGGGTTTTCTTTTTATACCCTACAGTGGACGACAAGTATTATACACTTGAGGAATTAAAGGAAAACCTAAAAGACAAACAAACGGATAAAGACGGAAAGCTTGTCGTTCTTTATGCAGGAAATAAAGAAGCGCAACACTCTTATATCGAAATTGCGCAAGAAAAAGGATATGAAGTTTTATTATTGGATTCTCCAATTATCTCTCACTTGATTCAAAAAATTGAAGGAGATAATAAAGACATCACTTTTGTACGTGTCGATTCAGATCACATCGATAATTTAATCAAGAAAGAGGAAAATACGATTTCTAAATTATCTGAAGAAGAGCAAACAAGTTTAAAAACAGTTTTAGAAGCAATTGTTCCAAAACAAAACTACCAAGTTCAACTAGAAGCAATGGACAGTCAAGCAGCTCCTTTCATCATCACGCAACCAGAATTCATGCGTAGAATGAAAGAAATGAGTCAGTCTGGCGGTGGTGGCGGAATGTTCGGGATGGGAAACATGCCTGAAATGTACAACCTAGTAGTGAATACAAATTCGCCATTGGCAACTACAATTTTAAATACTGCAGATAAACCAAGCCAAGAACACTTAGTAAAACAAGCCTTAGACTTAGCTAAACTATCTCAAAACTTATTAAAAGGAGAAGCATTAACTGCTTTTGTGAAAAGAAGTTTCGAAATGATCAAGTAATACTAGCATAGCGCTAAATTAAAAGCTGTCCACTGGGCAGCTTTTTTTTTGGAGCAGAACTAATGATTTCCATAAGAACTTCCCTCCCGCTATTCGCTACAATCTTTGCTTTTGGCTGTCGCCACAGCAAAGGATTTTTGCTGCTATCGGGGCTAGTTAGGAGGTTTTGTTTTTATAATGACATTTAGAAAATGCACTACCCAATTTGCACTATTTTTTTATACTTTTAACAAGAATAAAAAATGTACAAATGAAATTATGCAAAAATATTTCAAGCTGAACAATGATATCAAAATTCCATCAGTAGGCTTTGGTACTTGGCAAACACCTGATGGCGAAACGGGTATAAATGCCATAAAAGTTGCCATAGAAAATGGATACAAACATATAGATGCTGCTGCAATTTATGCCAACGAAAAAAGTGTTGGAACAGGCATCAAGCTTTCGGGCATCGCACGAGAAGACCTTTTTGTTACGAGCAAACTATGGAACACGGAGCGCGGATATGAGACAACCTTAAAAGCTTTTGAAAAAACATTACAAGATTTACAACTTGATTATCTTGATCTATACTTGATCCACTGGCCCGCTACTGCTTATCAATTTAGCGATTGGAAAGAAATTAATGCAGCGACTTGGAGTGCCATGGAAAAACTTTATAGCGAAGGAAAAATTAGAGCTCTCGGACTTAGTATTTTTTTACCACATCATCTTGAGCCATTAATAGAAAACGCAAAAATCAAGCCTTCAGTAAATCAGATTGAATATCATCCAGGATTTATGCAGAATGACTGTGTGAAATTTTGCAATGACAATAATATTCAGGTTGAAGGTTGGAGCCCCCTTGGAAGAGGTGAGGTATTGAATAATGAAATACTGAAAGAAATTGCTCTTAAATATAACAAATCAGTGGCGCAGCTTTGTATTCGTTGGGCATTGCAAAACAAGGTAATTCCGCTCCCTAAATCGATAACACCAAATCGAATAAAAGAAAACTTTGACGTTTATGATTTTGAAATTTCAGAATCTGACAGGATACTAATTAATCAAATGGATAATTTAGGAGGTTCAGGACTAAATCCAGATTCTATTGATTTTTAAAATTAAACCTCGATCGCAGATTTGCTTCAGAATTTTCATGACCGCGCCCATTTCAATTGGCTTTTAGACTATTGTAAAACGGAACCTGAACCATGATGCCTTGTTACCTCCAAAAACTATTTCAATATCACACCAAATTTAATTGTAGTTTTGACGTTCATTGATTAGGCACAAAAAAGGAGCACTACTTGCTTCATTAACTTGTCAATAAAATTAAAATTCCGAACACATGTGGTGGCAATATCTATTAGTTTTTTTTGGTGCTCTATTATTTGACATAGTCCCTTTTCCGTTTGCACCGGCGTTTACAATAATGGTATTTCTTCAAATTCTTTTTGATTTAAATGTTTGGGCAGTGATTGTCGTTGGAGTTGTGGGTTCGGTTTTAGGTCGGTTTATTCTTCTTCTATATGCTCCGTTAATGGCCAATAAATATTTAAAGGCATCTAAAAATGAAGACATTAAGTTTCTTGGAGATAAAATGAACCAAAATAAATGGAAAGGTATTTTAGTGGTACTTGCTTATTCTTTGTTGCCACTTCCTACCACACCACTTTTCTTAGGCGGGGGTATTTCAAAAATAAAGCCTATTTATATCATTGCTCCTTTTTTGGTCGGGAAATTTACTAGTGATTCTATTGCCTTACATTTAGGGAAATTCGCATCCGAAAATCAACAAAACATCATTGATAATATTTTTTCATGGCAGTCTATTGCTAGTTTTATTTTGGGTTTTGTAATGCTATTTTGTTTGTTTTTTATCAATTGGCGCACCTTAATTCATACTAAAAAATTAGTCTTTGATTTTAAGATCTTAAATTAAATTATTCTTACCTACCAGATCGATATATACAATACGAAATAGCTTACCACAACGATAAGAAGGATTTACATACTGAAGTTTCAGGACAGTATTCACTTGGTGCTTGTCTGCGACGAATACCTACTTAAATGAGATAACAAGTTATTGCGTTTGAAAGGAGGTTCTTGAACGATTTCAAGTCCTCTTTTTTATTGACTCCCTTATTTTATCTATTTTTGTGTTGCAGAACATACGCTGTTTTTAAAATCTGTAAACTCTCGAAAAGCCAAAAAACGTCGTGCCCATTTTAAACCAAACAATTCCTTAAAAAAGAATTACTCCAAACAAACTGTTAATCACCATGAAAGTTATCTTTTCTTTTTTTTATCTATTTTTTTGCTCTTATAGCTGCTTTTCACAAAGTAATTATCCAGAACCCGCAAAAACAGCGACACGTTTATTTTATATTCAACATAGTAACAACCACAATACATACGTGTATGATGCTAATATAAAAGGAGGGACTATTGATTCGTATCAACCAATCAACGAGTATCAAATAGTCTACACTGAAAAAGGCATACAGAAACCTTTATCTAGAATACAAAAAAGATCAGCTTATGGGATGATTCTAGCAGAATCCCAACCTAATTTATTCAAATTACACCTTGCTGCTTCAGAAAAAATATATTTCTATCTTACCTATAATGAAAGTGAAGGAGCTAGAGTATATGTTACCGTAAATAAGCACAAAGTGTATTTAGACAAGATGTTTGTCCAACTTAAAGAGGGACTTTTAGGCCTCAAAGCAAAAGCGGAATACGTACTGTTTTTTGGTAAAGATTATAATTCTGGCAAACCTATAACAGAAAAAATTATAATTGAATAAGTTCCTATAGCACTTCATTTATTCTATTAAAGATGCTTGGATTAAAAATACAAACTACTTAAGAAACCATGTAAAAGTAATAGCAAACAGAGGTTTATGTTTATTCATCAAGAACTGCATCCTCCCACTAGCATTCGAATTGACAAACGCTATAGAATTATATTGTAATAACTTTTCCAAATCCCTTCGAAACAAAACTTAAATACGCATATATACTAAACAAACAGAATGTAAGCAAGACAAAAACTGATATAACTTATATGTTAAAAACTCTACGTTTCCTCCGAGAATCTTTGCGAAACAAAACTTAGATGCGCTTCTAAATAACCAAACGTGTCAAACCTCCCCAAGACAAAAACTTACATGACTTATATGTTAAAAAGCTTTGCGTTTCCTTAGAAAATCTTTACGAAACATAACTTATATGCGCTTCTATAAATAACTAAACATATAGAATGTCAGCAAGACAAAAACTTATATGTTTAAAAAACAAAACTACTTTACTTTTACATTGTTAAAAATCCATACTATCTTTGTTCAATTCCATTCTTAAAAACTGATATAATGACCTCGGAACTTCATAACTATTATTTAAATAAAAAGAAGTGAAAAACCCTGAAAACACAGCCACAACCTGGACTATTTGTCAGGAATGTAAGGGACAGGGCAAAAAAAGCCGAAGAATCAGCAAGAAAGTACGACTCCAGTACCAGAAAGCATTTGAACAATTTGAAAAATCAAATGGCGAAGGAATAGCTCCTGTTCGTCCTAAAGCACACTTGGATTCCTGCTTAAATTGTTCCGGATCAGGATTGGTTCCTTCTGCTAGTCCTCCTATTGCGGACACAGAAAACTACCCACATGTTGCTATCATTGGTGGCGGTATTGGTGGCGTGGCCTTGGCCGTGGCTTGTTTGCACCGCGGAATCCCTTTCACTCTTTATGAGCGTGATAGTGGCTTTGAGGCAAGATCTCAGGGCTATGGACTTACTTTGCAACAAGCAAGTAAAGCAATTGAAGGATTGGGTATTTTCTCGTTAGAAGAAGGAGTGATTTCCACTAGACATTTGGTTCATACTACAGATGGAAAAGTGATTGGAGAATGGGGAATGAGAAAATGGATACAGTCAGAGGAGAAAAAGACTCCAAAGCGGACTAATGTGCATATCGCACGTCAGTCTTTACGCTTAGCGCTGCTGGAACAACTTGGCGGACAAGATGCTGTAAAGTGGGGACACCAACTAGTCGATTTTAAGAAATCTGACGACAAAGGTATTGATCTGAGATTTGAAGTTAACGGAGAGATAAAGAGCGCCAAGGCCGATCTTGTAGTTGGAGCCGATGGTATTCGTAGTGCAGTGCGGAAGCTATTGATTGGTGACGATATTACCCCTTTGTGTTACCTAGACTGTATTGTGATATTAGGCATTTGCCCTTTGGTAGCGCTAGAAGGTATTGATAGCTCTTTGCTTGACTCGGCCACTGTATTTCAAACTGCCAATGGCAACGAACGAATCTACATCATGCCTTATGACTCAGAATCAGTGATGTGGCAATTGAGTTTCCCAATGTCTGAAGAAGAGGCAAAAGCGTTGAGCGCAAAAGGTCCTAAAGCACTTAAAGAAGAAGCCTGTCGTAGAACACAATGGCACGATCCTATCCCTCAGATTTTAGCTGCAACTCTAGAAACTCAGGTTTCTGGCTATCCCGTTTATGATAGAGAACTACTTAGCGCAGAATTGCTGGAGAAAGGCGGGCCAGTTACTCTCATAGGTGATGCGGCTCACCCTATGAGTCCATTCAAAGGACAAGGAGCAAATCAAGCGCTGCTCGATGCGCTGGCGCTGGCTCGGGGAATCACAAGAGAATGCAGACCTTTATCTCAATGGAGAGAAGCTGGCGTGCGCAAAAGTGTGTTAACAGCGTTTGAATCAAAAATGTTAGAACGTAGTGCTACCAAAGTGAAACATTCAGCAGAAGCCGCACAGTTCCTACATTCTGAAATTGTACTCCATGAGGGTGATGAACCTAGAGGACGATACCTAACGAGAAAAGAGGAATAACAGCCAAAACCCACGCTAAACTATCTCAAAACCTATAAAAGGAGAAGCATTCGCTGCTTTTTTTAAGAGAATTTTTGAAATGATTAAGTGCTTTTTTTTATAAATCATTCTATACAAAATAACCTGTACGTGAAAACGAATCCGCTTTTTTTATACAAAAAGGTAGTTATCCAAAAAGTTTATCGAAATTTGGTTATTCAACCTCACCAAATCAATTAAAAAATGACACTACATATAGAAACTCCAGCCTTATTATTCTCTGCTACTTCATTAATACTTTTAGCCTATACCAATCGTTTTTTGACCATCGCCACTATTATTAGGAGCTTAAAAAAAACCTATGATGAAAGTGAAAACAAGAGTATTTTGATTGAAATTAAAAACCTCAACTTGCGATTAACACTAATTCGCTATATGCAACTTTTTGGCGTACTTAGTTTGTTTCTTTCCGTTTTCACGATGTTATTGCTGTTCGTTGATTTTCAACTTAGTGGTCTATACCTCTTTGGATTTAGTTTATTAAGCCTACTTATTTCATTAGCACTTTCTTTCTGGGAAATCAGCATTTCTGTAAAAGCACTACAAGTGCATTTAAGTGATTTGGTTCAGTAACTATGTACCAAAAAGTACTATAACTAAAAAGAGCTGTGAATATATTCCACAGCTCTTTTTAGTTACATTCAATAAAATTATTGGTTTAAAATACCGTTATCTTCTTTTTTATCTTTATTCAATAAGTTTGGATTTTCTTTAGCCAACTTGTTTTTTGTTGGAATCTTATAATTCAGGCTAAAGCCAAATTTTCTAGTGTCCATTTTATTACTAATTAACAATGGTGTCTCATACGAATTAAAAGCATTTTCATTGGAATTCAAGATATCATCCGCATAAATTGAAAGTGTTAATTGGTCCTTTAAGAACTTTTTTGAAAAACTTAAGTCCAAAGCATTTCTGAAAGGCTTAACAGCAATGAAATAAAAATAATTCCCTTTTGGAATAATGTAATTATAATTGGCTACAAATTTTATCTTTTTTGGCAATACAATTTGCGACATGAAGTTAAACATCCAGAATCCATTAGTATCTACATTGGGAATTTGATGGTATTGATAACCCGCGTACACATATAAAAAATTCATTGTATCTGGATTCACATTCATTTTCATAGTTTCAGCCAGTCCTTTGGTAAACAACATATAAGGAATAGGCATCCCTACACTAAAATTATGAATCTTTATCTCTGGAATATTTTCGTTAGTATTTATCACCAAATCATTCTCTAAAGAGACTCTATTAATCACTTGATTTTTAGCAGAACTGATATTATAACTAATAAATGCATAATCATACGCACTTAACTTCACCTCATAATTATCAAAAATGGTAGGTTGCAGGTTTGGATTACCAGAATAATCAATGTTTGGATTTTGATAATTGGTGTTGTTTGGGTTTAATGCTGATGTACTTGGCAACGTTATCTTTTTATTGTAATTCACATTAAAATAGATCGAATTATTAAAATTATACTGTGCACTTGCATTTGGGAAAAAGCGAAATTGCTTGAATGCGGTTAATTCAGCTGTCTCCGTTTTACCTGTAATATTATAGTCTTCGGCTCGACCACCAAGAATAAAATTTACTTTATCAAACTTAGATTGCAGCTCCACATAAGACGCCGCTGTTCTACGTTTATAATCTAAATTAGTAACTCCTTTACTTGCTGCATCAAAAAGCAATTCTTCATACAAACTACCAAAACTCAGCTTTCCTTCATCAGAAAATTTAATCGGTTGCGAATAATCAAACTTAAAATTATACAAGTTCTGGTTTGAGGAATTATCTAAAGTAGAAGCCGAATTACCAACTGGACTTAATGCAAAATCATTTGTATTGTTGTTGTAATTAAATTTAAATTCCAGTTTTTTTGCTGTGTTTTCAAATTTTTTCTGGTAAGTTACTACGGCATCTTGGCGCAAGCCAGTGCTTACTGAGGCATCATTAGTACTAAAACCGGGTCCGTTTCCTAGAGTATAGCTATCATTATTGTTTTGAGTTAAATCATAGTTTAATAACAAGCGATCTTTACCAATATCAATTGTCACCGCTGATTTTACAAAATTATTTCTACCAATACGATCTGCATCCGTTTTTGACAGTAATGAAGTCGTACCGTTTTCTTCTTTCTCCAGAGAAGTCCAAATCGCGCTTTCTCTATAATTCTGACCTACATTTAACTGCCAACCAAAATACTTATTTTTAGCACTCAATAAAAGACTATTATTCATCCTCCACCGTACATCATTGTAACTTGTAAAACTTGTACTATTAGTGTAAGTAGCACTCAAATAGTTCTTAGCATTTTTGTTAGTAATGATATTCAAAATCGCACCTCCAGAAGTAGCTGGGAATTCGGCACCCGGTTGTGTAATAATTTCGATTCTTTCAATCGCATTTGCTGGCATTCCTTCTAAAAAAGCATTCAGTTCAGTAGTCGAGATATTAAGCGGTCGCCCATCCATAAAAACGTCTAATTGCTTTCCTTGATACATCATTCCAGCAATATCAGACGCGATTAAACCAGGTAGCTTTTTTATTCCTTCTAAAACCGAACCTGTATTTAAACTAGGCTGGTCGACAAAGTTAAAAATTGTTCGATCTGCTTTTTGCTCTACCGCTTTTTTAGTCCTTACAATAGCAACTTCATTTAGTTCAGTCGTTTTTTCGACAGATTTTTCAGGATTAATTTGTGCAGAAAGCGAAGAAAGACTTCCTATAACTATTAGAGCAATTAAGTATATTTTTTTCATATTTTTTGTACTATATATCACATAAGTCAACGTTATCGTTTAGATGTTACAGCTTTAGTAAAAAAAATAATCAATTAAGCATTTAAACCTTTTTTGATTTTAAATATCTAAATAAACACCCCAAGTTAATAAAAATCAATTATTATGAATCAAAGCGCACTATGGTCTCTACGATTAGGTTTTTCAAATAAGGAAAACAATAAGATTACACAAAAAGGACTACACTCCTTTTTAGAAGATTCCTTTAAAGTTTCTTTTGATAAAAGTATACCTGATTTTTTAAATGATTCTCCAAAAACGACTGTCGAACTCAAAGAGCTGAGACAAATGTTTAAAAACGCTTCAGCTGAAGACAAAAAAGAAGCAAGGCAAAAAGAAAATCAAACGGCAGAAGCCATGAAACAATGGTGGGTTGAACGAATGATTGATGCCGAATATCCACTTCAAGAAAAAATGACATTGCTGCTACACAATCATTTTGTTTCTACTTATCAAAAAGTAAAAGTGAATTACTGGGTGTTTCAGCATAACCAAATTTTACGTAAAAATGCTTTTGGGAACTACAAAACGTTAACTAAAGAAATTTTAAAAACTAATGCCATGGTACGTTATCTTGACAACACCGATAATAAAAAGGGCAAAATAAATGAAAATCTAAGTCGGGAATTACTAGAACTTTTCACCCTTGGAATAGGGAACTACAGTGAAGATGATATAAAAAACGGTGCAAAAGGACTTGCCGGATTAAATCTTGGTGAAGAAGCCGCTACCTATAGGAAAAATTTTGAGGACAACTCACCCATTACCTATTTAGGAAAAACGGGTGTCTTTAAATCAGATGCGCTGGTAGATATTATTTTCGAACAAAAAAATATTCCGTATCGCATGACTCGCAAAATACTGGAATGGTTTATTTATGATAATCCAAAAGAGGAATTGGTGCGTTACTATGGCGATTATTTTAGAGAAGTGAATTTTGAATTCCAACCTTTATTAGTGAAAATTTTCACCGAAGAATTTGATAAAAACACTGCGGGTTCTAAGATTAAGAACCCAGTAGAGTATAGCTTGCAACTGCTCGATGAATTGCAGTTAAAGAATGTAAAAAGTAACACAATTGTCAACTTTTTAAAACAGCAAAGCATGGATTTATTCAATCAACCTAATGTGAAAGGATGGGAAGGTGGCAAATCTTGGTTAACTACACAAATCTATTTGCAGCGCGCCATTGTTGCTGATAGTTATTGTCAAGGCCGAATATCCAACCAGCAAAAAAGGGAAGGTAAAATGGACAGAAAGACAAACCTGTCTAAAGACAGACCTACAACCTTAAACTGGCAAAAAGGAACAAATAAAATCATTATAAAAGAACTCACGGACCGTCTGTTATTTGGCGTAAGCCCAGAATCTCAAAAAGATTTTGAAACCGTTTTGAAATATGATTTTGATCCCAATGCTCCTAATGCTAATCAGGCCGTTTTAAGATTATTTAATGCCATAATCAAAGAACCTGAGTTCCAACTAATCTAATAACAGCACCTAATATTTACTATTATGAACAGAAGAAATTTTTTATCGTTAACGGGTACTTTTACAGGAGGATCGTTGTTATTGCCTGATTTTTTATTCTCTTTTAGCAAACACGAAAGTCTAATTATAGGCGAACAATGTGTTGTATTTGTTCAATTAAACGGCGGTAACGACGGCTTGAATACTTTTATCCCTTACTTAGATCCTTTGTATTATGAAATGCGTCCTAAAATTGCGCTGTCAAAGGATGAAGTGATAGCTGGAAACAAGGAAATGGCATTTCATCCTGCTCTTAAAGGTTTTGCAAAAATGCAGCAAAATGGCGATTTATCCGTAATTCAAAATGTAGGTTATCCAGAACCTAATCGTTCGCATTTTAGAAGTCAAGAAATCTGGCAGACCGCATCCGATTCTGATCAATATATAAATGAAGGTTGGCTAGGACGTTATTTGGATTTACAATGCGCAACCCACACACCTACTGCCGGCATTAATATTGACAATATTGATAATCTGTCTCTAAAGGGAGAAGTCCCTAATGCTATTACGATCAAAGATCCGGAAAAATTCAAAATAAAAAATGGCAAGGAAGAAAACAATAAACTATCAGATAATCCCGAATTAGATTTTGTTCGAAAAATAGCCAATTCTGCTGTAGAAGGCTCTGAGCAAATCCAAAAAGCACTAATGCAAACTACTCAAGAAAATTCATACCCTAAGACTAGTTTAGGAAAAAACTTAGCTTGGATTGGTCGGTTAATAAAAGGGAATCTGAATTCGAAAGTGTATTATACTTCCCTTAATGGTTTTGACACCCATGACAACCAATTAGCACTTCATAAAAACAAATTATCAGAACTAAACGATGCTTTATTTAGTTTTTACACCGATATGAAAAATGCAAAAATGCTTCAAAACGTTACTATTGTTGTTTTCTCTGAATTTGGACGAAGAGTAAAAGACAATGGAAACGGAACAGATCATGGAACCGCGGCTCCTATGTTTGTCATTGGCGGAAGCAATAAAGGAAAAATAATTGGGAACAACCCCAATCTTTCCGACTTACAGCAAGGCGATTTAAAACATCAGATTGACTTTAGAAGTGTTTACGCTACCCTACTAAAAGACAAATTAAACTTTAACCCAAGCTCTATCGGAATTAAAAATCCTTTAGTAAATGACTTATTTTAAAAAATAATGACTCCTCTAAAGTCGCGTTACACTTGAAAGCGTACCTTTGCCCCTCAAAAAAATAAAGAATGTCAAATAATAACGTTTTAAAAGGAGTTTTTTTAGTGGGTTTTGGAGCTACTAGTTATGGTATGCTTGCTACTTTTGTGAAAATGGGCTATAATGAAGGGTACACCACGGCAGAAGTAACCACTTCTCAGTTTGTACTAGGTATTTTAGGAATATTACTTATTAATTTATTCCAAAAAACTAAAAATAAGAATACTGCTGTAAAAGCATCTAGCCGAAACATTTTTCACCTGATGCTCGCTGGAACGTCACTTGGAATGACAAGTGTTTTCTATTATTTGGCCGTGAAATACATTCCTGTTTCTATAGGTATTGTATTGTTGATGCAAACCGTTTGGATGGGTGTATTACTCGAAATGATTTTAGAAAAGAAGCTTCCTTCGACTCAAAAAATAATATCCGTTGTTATTGTGTTAATAGGAACCGTTTTAGCTACTAATTTAATTCAAAATGAAGTTAAATTAGACTGGCATGGTATCATGTGGGGTATGCTGGCCGCTTCGTCTTTTACCACCACAATGTTTACTGCAAATCGTGTTGCAACCAATATTTCTTCTGCACAACGCAGTTTATATATGCTTCTGGGTGGTGCAATAATCGTGTTTTCATTTTCGATAGCTACTCAAGTTACTCCATTTAATTTTGAAATTTTTCTTAAATGGGGAATTATTCTAGCTCTTTTTGGTACAATAATTCCGCCAATGTTAATGAACGCTGGGTTTCCACTTACTGGAATCGGTTTAGGAAGTATTGTCTCTGCGCTTGAACTTCCAGTCTCAGTAATGATGGCATTTGTATTATTAAACGAGGATGTAAAACCAATTCAGTGGTTTGGAATTGTCCTTATTATTATTGCAATAGTAATTATGAATGTTAATTTTAAGAGGAAACAAGTGTAATAATACAGTTTGATCCTAAAAAAATACTACATTCGTAAACCTCATATTTAATTTTATCATTGTGATCTTTCCTTGGCATTTGTACTTAATGGCTTTTATTTATACACTAGCCGGAGTAAATCATTTTAGAAACCCTAGAATGTATCAAAAAATTATACCTGAATATTTTAGCAATCCTAAATTACTAAATATCCTGAGCGGATGTGCTGAAATAGTTTTAGGTATAGCACTAATTGTACCTTTATTATCCACTTATGCTGCTTGGGGAATCATTGCGCTTTTAATTGCCGTTTTTCCGTCTCACCTCTACATGTATCAGAATGAAAAGGCAAGAATGAAACTTCCTAAATGGGTCTTAGTAGTTCGTATGCCATTCCAACTCGTTTTGATTTATTGGGCTTACCTATACACATAACAATAAAGCCTATTACAAACAAGACGGCACCTTTTGTTTTTATCTAAAAAATCAGTATTTTTGGAATAAACAATGGTATTATGAATGAAATAATTAATTATTTTTCTACTATTCCATCGGCACATAGGAGCATGATTTTGGCAAGCAAATTGTTGGAAGTCCGATGTGAATCGTATTCCTCTGCCAAACCTTTTCAGTAATTTTTATAAAATTTAACCCTGCTACTATTGCCTTACCTAAAAAGGGGGACATTATTATGAGCTACTTGATTGTATTTCCAGACCTACAAAAGTAAACCATCATTATAAATTACCCTATATTGACAATAATTACGGAAATACATTCTCCGCTTGGTACATTCAAAATACTTAAAATAGAAGAAATTGGATACTGAATAGTTACTCATATGAAGAATGAAGAACACAATGAGTTGAAGAATTTATTAAAAATTCCTTTTCAAAAACAACGTTCTTTAGAAAAGAAATACACCCCATAAAAAAAAACCGCTTTTATGGTAATAAGTAACTATATTTTTATTAATATTGTTCTATCTAATTTAGAATCAATTATATTAATCATTAAAAACAAATTGAATTAATTTTCACATGATGAAAAAGAGTAACCGCAAAGAATTAACCTGGGAACAAACAGAAAAACTTGTTACATTGGCCTTAGAGGAAAAAAATCCTTTTGAAATTATTAAAAAGGAATTTGGCTTGGTCGAAAAAGAAGTTTTGGAAATAATGAAAAAGAAGATGCCGGCAGAGAAATTTGAGATGTGGAAAAAGAAAGCTACTGCAAATAAGCCAAAACCAAAACCCATCAAAATCGATGATTTTGATGAAGACTTGGATGGTAAATACTATATCAAAAACAAATTGGACTAACCAATTAAAAAACACCCTCATTTTAGGGTGTTTTTTTTTTACAATAATTTCACCTTTTTTTAACTGTTTTCTCTGCTCATAAAGTGTAACATCTAGGCATTTTATCAGACCAATAACAAAAATCACATAGATAATGAAAAAAATAATTTTTGCATTTGCATTTACATCGATCCTGTGGAGTTGTAAAACTGTCAATTCGGTGGCGAATTCAGCAACAAAAGAGCAGGTTCAAGTCGCAATTAATCTAGACAGCATAACGAATGACCAAGTACTGGTTACGGTAAATGCTCCTTCAATCAAAACAGACGAAATCACGTACCACATTCCCAAGACAGTTCCAGGAACCTATTCAGAAGATAACTACGGTAGATATATCGAAGATTTAAAAGCTTATGATGCAAAAGGGAATCTATTAACCGTCAAAAAACTTGACGTTAATTCATGGTCCATTTCAAAAGCAAAAACCCTTGACAAAATTACTTATTTAGTAAATGATTCCTTTGACACGGAGAAAGGCACAAAATTTGGCGATGAAGATATTTTTTCACCAGCAGGATCAAATATAGATGCCGGTAAAAACATAATGTTAAACACACATTGTTTTGTAGGTTACTTCACAAACTTCATGTCAATTCCCTATAAAGTTACGATTGCACACCCTGCAACACTGTGGGGAAGTACTTCAATGACTGACCAAGACTCCAGCACTACCGCAGATACTTTTATTACGGCTCGCTATGCAGAACTGGTAGAAAATCCAATTATGTATTCAAAACCAGATTTCACGACGTTTACTGTTGACGGAATGGAAATCCTAATAAGCGTTTATTCTCCTTCTGGAAAAGTTACTGCTGAAAGCATTACTCCAGAGATGAAAACCATGATGACGGCACAAAAAACCTTTTTGGGTAAAATAAACGCCACTAAAAAATACAGTGTCTTATTGTATTTATCAACAATGCAGGAAAATGACGCAAAAGGTTTTGGAGCTTTAGAGCACCCTACGGCCACTACAGTTGTTTTACCAGAATTAATGCCTAAAGAGGAATTGGTGAAATCCATGATGGATGTAGTTTCACATGAATTTTTTCATATTGTAACTCCGCTTAGTATTCATTCGAAAGAAATTCAATATTTTGATTATAACAATCCAAAAATGTCAGCTCATTTATGGATGTACGAAGGAGTTACTGAATATTTTGCAAACCTTTTCCAAATCAACCAAGGGTTAATCACCGAAGAAGATTTTTACAGTCGTCTTGCAGACCAAATGGAACGCGCAGCTGCAATGAACGACACCATGTCTTTTACCACAATGAGTGCTAATGTATTGAAACAACCATACAAAGACCAATACATAAACGTATATCAAAAAGGATCATTAATAGGAATGTGCCTGGACATTATTATTAGAGAAAAAAGCAATGGCGAAAGAGGAATTCTTGATTTGATGCAAAAGCTTTCTAGTGAATATGGAGTTTCAAAACCATTTAATGATGACGAACTTTTTGCTAAGATCACCTCTTTAACTTACCCTGAAGTAGGTGAATTTCTAGCAACTTATGTAGCTGGAACTACCCCTATTCCTTATGAAACTTACTTGGCAAAAGTTGGAATTACAAAATCCACAGTAAAATCTCCTGGGAATGTATTCCTAAAAGGACAAGTACCTTACATCACTGTAAATCCAGAAACAAAAGAAATTGTTGTTATTCCGAATATTGAATTAAATGCTTTTTATACTGCCTTAGATCTTAAAGGAGGCGATATAATAATAGCTATTAATGACAAAGCTTACAACTTGGACAACATCTATGATATGATTAGCGAAAGCCAAAACTGGAAAGAAAACGACGCTATTACTGTTAAGATTAAACGCAACGGAGCCGAACAGATTCTTAAAGGAAAGGTAAATCTTCCTTATGAGGAAAAAGAGGCCCTTAAAGCAACTGACGAAACAAAAAAAGCGTTAAAAGAAGCTTGGTTAAAAGGTTAAAAATAGATATCAGACAAAAAATCCCAATTTAGAAATAGATTGGGATTTTTTTTATGAAATTCACCTTATCAAGCAAGTAAACATTCAAACAATTTTCTTTATTTTGCAACAAAATATTTAACCAAATGAAAAAATCAATTCTTGCATTCGTTTCCTTATTACTTTTGGCATCATGTACTAAAAACGAATCAAAAACAAACCTGCATGTTACCGGGAATATTAAAGGACTAAAAAAAGGTACTTTATATATCCAAAGAGTAGTTGACAGCGCTCTTGTTGCTATAGACACAATTACAATCGACGGTAGCTCTGCTTTTGAAAGTGATATCGATTTAAAATCACCTGAAATGCTGTACTTATTCCTTGACAGAGGAGTAAGCAATTCATTAGACAACAACTTATTGTTTTTTGCGGAGCCTGGAAACATTAACATAGACACAAACTTAGATTCTTTCCTTTATGGAGCTAAAATAACTGGATCTAAAAATCAAGAGCTATATGAAGATTATCAAAAAATCAACTCTCGTTTTAGAGACACCAACCTAACCTTACTGGAACAAAAATTCAATGCTATCAAAAACAACAACAAAAAAGCAATAGATAGCCTGAGTGCAAAACAAGATTCTAATACAAAAAGAAAATACTTGTACGCAACTAACTTTGCGATTAACAATAAGGATTATGAAGTAGCTCCTTACGTTGCATTATCTGATATCTATGACATCAATCTTAAGTACCTGGATACGATTCAAAAATCAATGACTCCAAAGGTAGCACAGTCTCTTTACGGAAAGAAACTAACTAAATACGTAGCTGAGATTAGAAAGCAAGAACAAAATAACTAGAGAGTCCGTTTTCACGAATTCCTAAAACACTCAAAAAAAAATGCTCCAACCTATTGGAGCATTTTTTTTTTACACATAGAAAGATATTTTTCTTCTATTGTATAAAAACAAAAAACCATCTAACAAAGTTAGATGGTTTTACTAAGAGCCGGCGGAGGGACTCGAACCCACGACCTGCTGATTACAAATCAGCTGCTCTAGCCAACTGAGCTACGCTGGCATTCTTACGACTGCAAATATAGTTTTGATTTTCTATTCTCCAAATAAAAAAATCATTATTTATTAATAATTTTCATTTGACAACATCAAACTAATTACCTACTAGCCTCTATTAAATACAAAAACCATCTAACAAAGTTAGATGGTTTTAAAATGAGCCGGCGGAGGGACTCGAACCCACGACCTGCTGATTACAAATCAGCTGCTCTAGCCAACTGAGCTACGCTGGCGTCTCATTACGGGTGCAAATATACAGATGAATTCGTCTTTTCCAAAATAAATCTGCACTTTTTTATCGTTTTTTTCGACTACAATTCGTTGATTTTAGCAATCAATTGATTTGCAGTTTGTTCCAATTCAACATTGATTTGTTTGAAGTGAGCTTTTTTATCTTCTACCTTCTTAGCGTTCACTTTTGTGATCAAAACATCAAAAGCAGCGATAGCTTCATCAATTAAATCATTAGTTTCTGTTGTAGGTTTTCCTGTAGTAGAAATTTCGAACAAGTAAACTGCTTCAATAATATCTCCTAGTACGTAGTTGATGTCTTTTTTTAAATTCTTAATATTTGCCATTTTATTTTTAATTTTAATTTGCGTCTGCAAAAGTACATATAATCTTTCTATTACCGACTATGAAATGTAAATTTCTAAAATTGAAGCTTTTCCATTAATCACATAATAATCCATTGTCGCAGGAATTAACACCGTATCCCCTTTTTGATACTGATAGATATCCTTATTGTACTCAATTTCAAATGCTCCATCAATACACATATAGACTGTAAAACTATTTCCAGTCTTTGAAATAGTTGTTGCTTCTGTTAATGGAATAAAATTTGTCGTAAAGTAAGGACAATTTACAATTGTATTTGACTGATTTTCTTCTTCTAAATATTCTCTACGAGTATCTACCTTTTCATAATTCATCGCTTCCAGAGCTAAATCTACATGCAGCTCTCTAGTATTCCCCTGAGCATCTACTCTATCAAAGTCATAAATTCGATAAGTGATATCTGATGTTTGTTGAATCTCTGCCACTACTAAACCAGCACCTATAGCATGTACCGTACCTGTTTCTAGAAAGAACACATCTCCTTCTTTTACATTTACACTATCGAGAATACTAAGCAATTCATTACTTTTCAACTTTGCCACAAATTCCGTAGCATTCGAATCTTCCTTAAAACCAACAATTATTCTCGCATCCGGGTCAGCTTGCATAATGTACCACATTTCTGTTTTCCCAAACGAATTATGCCTTTTCTTTGCCAAAGCATCGTTAGGATGTACTTGAATAGACAAGTCTTCACGAGCATCTAAGTATTTAAAAAGTAAAGGAAACTGCTTTCCAAAACGTTCATGAACTTCTGTTCCTAATATTTCATTTGGAGCTTCATCAATAACTTCTGTTAATAACTTCCCTTTCAATTCTCCATTAGCAATTACACTAACGTCACCTTCAACAGTGGATAATTCCCAACTCTCTCCAGTTATTTTTGACGTAATCGATTTATTCAGAACCGTTTTTAGTTTTTCGCCACCCCAAATTCTTTCTTTCAGTATGGGATCAAACTGTAATGGATATAATTTTTTACTCATTTTTTATCTATTTAAAGAAACAATGTTCTATATTTTTATCTAATATAATGTAATAATCTAAGACAGTAGTTTTTTAACTGCTTCTAGCGCTTTTGGGATATGCTTAGAAGCCATCACACTATCAAAAATCATTATTATTTTTCCTTTTTTATCAATCACATAAGTAACTCTCCCAGGAAGCAAACCAAACATGCCTGAAGGAACTCCAAAAAGCTTCCTAATTTTCTTATCGTGATCTGACAAAAGAATAAATGGTAATTTATACTGTTCTGAGAATTTTTGATGCGACTCGACACTATCACTACTAATTCCAATAACCTCTGCACCTAAGTCTTTAAAATCTTCGTATTGATCCCGAAAACTACACGCTTGTGTAGTGCATCCTGGGGTATTATCTTTTGGATAGAAATAGATAACCAATGGCTTTTGACCAACTAGTTTCTGGCTGTCAAAATCATTTCCATGGGTATCTTTCGCTTTAAAATTTGGAATTCTGTCCCCTATTTTCAATTCCATTACTCTCCTTTATAAGTTACAAAATTACGAGGAGTTTCATAAAGAACAACCTCTAAGTCAAATTCTGCTTTGATTCTCTTTCTTATTTTATTCCAAATTACCACAACAATATTTTCGGCTGTGGGATTGAGATTTTCAAACTCAGGAACATCTATATTTAGATTTTTATGATCGAACTGATCCTCAACTTCTTCTTTAATAATATCCGATAGAATTTTTATATCCATCACATAACCAGTCTCAGGATCTATTTCACCGGTAACACCTACAATCATGTCGTAATTGTGTCCGTGAAAATTTGGGTTATTGCATTTTCCAAAAACAGCGTCGTTTTTCTCGAAAGTCCAATCCTTACGATACAATCGATGTGCTGCGTTGAAATGTGCTTTTCTACTTATAGTTACCTTCATAATTATTTATAATTTTAACCTTTGCCTTATTTATAAGTTACAAATGGGTTTTAGATATCTAAAACACGCCTTAGAGCATTACTAAATTTTATGATCTTCCAAAAAATGATAGAATTCGTCGAAAATTATTTTAAACCATACGGTATAAATTTCGGGATGTTTCTGCATGTCATTTTTTACTTCATCAATAGCCATCCATTTCCAAGCTTCCACTTCTTCTGGGTTTATTACTGGGCTTTCGTCAGAGTAACCAATCATCACATGATCTAATTCATGTTCCGTCAAACCATTGTCAAATGGGGCTTTGTATATAAAATGAAAAAGTTCTTTGAGATCTGTTTTAAAACCCATCTCTTCAAACAACCGTCTACTACCCGCCTCAATATTTGATTCTCCTTCTCTTTGATGACTACAACAAGTGTTTGTCCAAAGTAGTGGAGAGTGATATTTATGATGTGCACGCTGCTGCAGCATGATTTCGTTTTTGCTATTCAAAACAAAAACTGAAAAAGCACGATGTAAAATCGCTTTTTCATGTGCCTCTAACTTAGGCATCAATCCAATTTGCTCATCGTCCTTATTAACTAATATTACATTTTCTTCTATCATAATTATTTTTAGCCACACAAAAATACAAAAAAGATAAATAATAGCGTGTCCTTTAACGTTCTGTTTCGAAATGTTGAAGTTAAATCAAGACGATCCAATTAGATCAGTGTTCGATAAAAACCATTCGCAGATTCTTTCTTACTTTTGATATCTTAAAACCGTTATGATAATGAATGAAATAAAAATCCGTAAAGCTAGAGTAGAAGATTTGAATATACTTCTCGAATTTGAACAAGGAATCATTACTGCCGAACGTCCTTTTGATCCAACTTTAAAAGAAGAGAAAATTAATTATTACAATATTGAAAAAATGATTACGGCACCTGACATTGAGTTACTAGTCGCTGAAATCGGGTCACAAATCGTAGGTTCCGGCTATGCTCGAATAGAAATAGCAAAACCCTATTTGAACCACAGCAACTACGCTTATCTCGGATTTATGTATACGGATCCCGAACACAGAGGGATGGGAATCAATGCTAAAATCATTCAAGGTTTAAAAGAATGGAGTAAATCTCTAAAAATAACAGAACTCCGATTAGATG
The DNA here is from genome assembly GCF_041431385.1 of Flavobacterium sp. Arc2. NCBI lineage: Bacteria > Pseudomonadati > Bacteroidota > Flavobacteriia > Flavobacteriales > Flavobacteriaceae > Flavobacterium > Flavobacterium sp. Arc2. The sequence continues at coordinate 235,026 of NZ_JASMRH010000001.1, forward strand.
TTTATAACGACAATTCTTCGGCTATAAGAGCATATGAAAAAGTGGGCTTCAAAAAACACTTAGTCAATATGAGAGTGGGATTATAAAAACGTAGTCCACTAAAAATGCATTCTATCCATAAATAACAATAGTTAAAACTTACACAAATAGCTGTTAATACCTAAGGTATAACACATCACAAATTAGAATAGCTCCTTATATTTGTGACAACATAGAATAAAACCCTTTACTATTAAAGCACAATGCTAAAGCCTAACAAGAACAGTACCCTAATATTTGATAAGCAAATAACATTTACATGAACAAAACAGCATTTTTCAGCTTTTTATTATTGCTTCCATTAATCCTATCTACTACATACGGACAAAGAGCAAAAACTCATAAAAAAACAAAAAAAACAGAAATTATGGAAAATAGAATCAGTAAGCCAGAAAACCCATATTATTCAAATACAGATACCACAAAACTACATCTCACGGATGCTGAATGGAAAAAAGTATTACCCGAAGACGTGTATGAAGTAACCAGAAATGCCGATACCGAAAGACCTTTTACAGGAAAGTACTGGAATACGGACGAAAAAGGAACGTATTATTGTGCTGCTTGTGGTAACAAATTATTTCGATCGGGAGCTAAATTTTCCAGTAGTTGCGGCTGGCCTAGTTTTTTCGAACAAGACAATAAAGACAGTGTTATTTACAAAAAAGACAACTCCTTCGGTATGGAGAGAATTGAAGCCCTTTGCGGACGATGTGATGGCCATTTAGGTCATCTTTTTGACGATGGACCTGCTCCTACAGGGAAAAGATATTGTATGAATTCGATCGCCCTTGATTTTGTACCCGACGACAAATAGTATGGAAAGCGCCTTAATTTATTCATAAACTGCGCTAAGTATGTTGGGCTAAAACAACAAAAAAACATTAATAAAGCTGATATGCAAATCATCAGCCTCGTGATTGGAATAATAAAAAACAACAGCTCCTAAAACCAAAAATTACTTTTCGGTTTTAGGAGCTGTTGCTTTATAGATACCCGGTACAGGAAACATTTCCTTGCCTTACTATTAAAAAAAACCTAATACTTTTGCCTACAACTATTTAAGCTTCTTTTTTTTATATTAAAAAAGCCTTCTTTATGACAAACGCCCCGCCGTTAAAGGGTATTACTGTAAAACAGAGCTGTTTTTTCGAATGGAATTTATTAGTGAGAATCAAATGTTTTTTTGTCTATATTTGGACCGTAATTGCAAAAATCGTACATAATACAACTTTAAAACATAACTGTTTTTAAAACAAAAAATACAATCATTAATTTCTTACAGTATCTATGAACAGTAACGATTATATTGACTTTTTTAAACAATCTCCGGCCGTGTCGCTAGTGATGGATACTAATTTTACAATAGTAACCGTAACTGATAATTATCTGAAAGCCACTATGACCACGCGAGAAACCATTATAGACAAATATGTTTTTGATGTATTTCCTGATAACCCGCAAGATCTACTACCCGAATCCACTACTAGTTTAAGAGCTTCATTAAACCGAGTATTGAAGAATAAAACGGTCGATGAAATGGACTATATACAATATGACATTCAAAAACCCAAATCAGAAGGAGGCGGTTTTGAAGAACGTTATTGGAGAATTATTAATTCCCCTATTCTTGACTCAAATAATAACGTTACACATATAATTCAGCTTGTTGATGATGTGACCACAAATAAGGAGCTGATTTCAACCAATAATAAACTAGAAAAGAACATTAAACTATTGGCAGAATCATATGACTTTTCCGAAGAAATTATCGCCACAATGATGGAGCCAATGTTGGTTCTAAATGAAGACCTTCAAATTAAATCTGCCAGTAATTCATTTTGCCAAAAATACGGCATTGATAAAGAAGAAATCGAAGGAAAGTCTTTGTTTGAAATAGACAATAGAAAATGGGACTTAGCTGAATTACGAAACCTTCTGGACAAAATGCTTTCCAAAAGCATAGATTTTGATAAAGTAGAAATAGCGTATGACATTTCAGATTCTGACAGAAAAGCAATTATAGTTAGCGCGAAATATATATTTCAAAAAATACATGATAAAAAATCAATTCTATTAGCCATACAAGATGTTTCCGAAGTAAGGCGATTATCAATAGAGCTTCAAAATAAAGAAAAAAGAGAATTTGAAAAATTACTTGAGATACAGAAGACCGCAACGAAAGAGATAGAGGACAGCAATAAACGATTTAACATGATACTGTTACAATCCCCATTTGCAATAGCTATATTAAAAGGCAAAGACATGGTTGTTTCTCTCGCAAATGACACCATCAAAGAAATGTGGGGTAAAGGTCAAAATGTAGAAGGTCAAAAATTCAATGACGTACTACCTCAACTTATTGACAAAGAATTCCCTACATTACTTAACAACGTTTTCACAACCGGCATTCCTTTTTACGGAAATGAACTTCTTGCCCCTTTAGTATATGATGGAGAATTAATAGATTGTTATTTTAATTTTGTTTACCAGCCTTATTATGAAGCTGATGAAACAATCTCAGGGGTTACCATAATTGCCTATGATGTAACGACTCAGGTATTGGCAAAAAATGAACTTATTGAATCTAAAATCAACGCAGAGTTAAAAACAAAAATTGCCGAAGAAGCTGTAAAATCAAAACAGCAATTTTTGTCAAATATGAGTCATGAGATTAGAACTCCAATGAATGCAATTATTGGATTTACTAATGTGGTGCTTAAAACTAAATTAGATGAATCCCAAACGGAATATATTAACGCTATCAAAGAGTCTGGAGATGCATTGATAGTTTTAATTAATGATATCCTCGATATTGCTAAAGTCGATGCCGGAAAGATGACATTTAATCACATACCCTTTAAATTATCCAAATCCATTTCTACAATTCTTCAACTTTTTGAACAAAAGATGCTAGAAAAAAACATAGCGCTATCCCATAACTATGATCCGGCTATCCCTAAACTTTTGAATGGAGACCCGGTGCGTTTGCGTCAGATCATTTTGAATCTAATGAGCAACGCCATTAAGTTTACTTCAGAAGGAAAAATAAGCGTAAACATGCGCCTCTTGAGCGAGGATAACAAATCTTGCTCCATCGAATTTCTAATAACCGACACGGGAATAGGGATTGCTCAAGACAGAATCGAACACATATTTAAAAATTTTGAACAAGCTACTAAAGCAATCAACAATTCCTACGGAGGAACAGGACTTGGCCTAGCAATTGTTAAGCAGCTGGTCGAAATGCAAGGAGGGAAAATAATAGCATTTAGTGAAGAAGGGAAAGGATCCACTTTTGGATTCATCATGAATTTTGAAAAATCCAACCCACAAGAAATCGAAAGCGAGACAGAACCCGAATCACAATACTTTGAAAGAACTAAAGAGTCAACAACGTCAGCAACCAAAGTATTAGTGGTTGAAGACGTACTACTAAACCAACTTTTAATAAAAATAATATTATTGGATTTTGGATTTGATATTGAGATGGCTGACAATGGCAAAATTGCTATTGATCTACTTCAAAATAATGAGTATGACATTATTTTAATGGACTTACAAATGCCAGTAATGAATGGTTTTGAAACTACATTATACATTCGCAATGTTCTAAATTCTAATATCCCCATTATTGCCCTTACCGCCGATGTCACAACTGCCGATGTAGAAAAATGCACCGCAGTAGGAATGAATGATTACATCTCAAAGCCAATTGACGAGAAATTATTATTCGATAAAATCAACAAACATCTTTTTAAAAAAATAAATTAGAAGACGACAATTATATCTTTTTTATGATTGCATTAAAACCTACTGAAATTTAATTTAACTTCCTCTATCGTTCTAAGAAATACAATAATAAATATGAAAGCACTCACTTTTTCGACATTTGGTAATTCAGACGTTCTTGAATATATAGACCTACCTTCACCTGTATTAAAAAAAGATGAAATCTTAGTTGAAATGCGCGCCATAGGACTAAATTTTGCAGATGTATACCGACGAAAAGGGAATTATCATTTAACAGGAACACCCCCATTTATTGCGGGTTACGAAGGTGCTGGTGTAGTAGTTGACTCAAACAATACAGAATTCAAGCTTGGAGATCGTATCGCATTTGCTGATGTCCCTTTCGCTAATTCAGAATTAGTAGCCGTTCCCCTTGCACATATTATTCCGTTACCAGAAAGTATCAGTTTCGAAACTGCCGCTACCATTCTCCTTCAAGGATTAACCGCTCATTATTTAGCGACTGATAGTCACAAAACACAAAAAGGAGATACGGTCCTTATCCATGCTTCTGCAGGAGGAGTAGGTCAATTTCTGACTCAAATCAGTAAGTTATTAGGCGCCAATGTTATTGGTCTAACCTCATCGACATCAAAAGCAGAAATAGCTTTAAAAAACGGAGCCGATAAAGTGTTTTTATATTCTGAAGACTGGAAATCTAGCCTATTAAAACAATTTCCTAAAGGAGTAGACGTCGTTTACGACAGTGTTGGCAGCACATTAAGTGACAGTTTTGAAGTAACCAAAACTTGCGGACAAGTAGTGTTTTTTGGTATGGCGGGCGGAGATCCGGATTTTATAAATCCAAGAATGTTAATGGATACTTCAAAAACCTTAACTGGTGGTGATTTATGGAGCTATTTAACGTCAAAAAAACAACGCATTAAAAGAGCCCATCAGTTATTTGACTGGATCAGCAGCAATAAAATCACGATTACTCCTCCTACAATATTTAAATTATCCGAAGGTAAAAAAGCACATGATTATCTGGAAAGCAGAAAAAGTACGGGAAAAATAATTCTTATCCCCTAAAAACTCAATATTTAAAATTCAAACCTCGATGTGTATAAAATCAAATCGAGGTTTTTTTATGTAAACTTTCGCCAATCATCAATGCACATTTCTCCCCATCAATAGCAGCCGAAATGATTCCGCCAGCATAACCTGCTCCTTCTCCGCAAGGATATAATCCTTTTATCTGCAGATGTTCATAGGAAATTGGGTCTCTTGGAATTCGCACCGGTGAAGACGTTCTTGACTCCGGCGCATGCAATATAGCCTCATTAGTCAAGTAACCACGCATAGATTTCCCAAATTCAGAAAATCCTTCCCTTAATATTTGAGTTAAAAAATCAGGGAAAACTTGCCCCATTTCCACTGAGGTTGTACCTGGAACATAGGACGTTTTAGGAATATCTGAAGAAACTTTACTTTGTGTAAAATCAATCATTCGTTGTGCAGGTACTTTTTGAGTTTCCCCTGCCAAACGCCATGCTTTTTGTTCAATACTCTTTTGGAATTCCATTCCGGCCAGAGCACCAAATTTAGCAAAAGGTTTAAAATCTTCCAGCTTTAATTCTACTACAATACCAGAATTTGCCGTTGCCTGATCTCTTTTTGAAGGAGACCAACCATTTGTCACTACTTCGCCAGGACTAGTAGCACAAGGTGCAATTACACCTCCGGGACACATGCAAAAAGAATACATTCCCCTACCTCCCACTTGCTTTACAATACTATAAGGTGCGGGTGGCAAGAGTTCTCCACGATAATCACAGCTGTACTGAATACTATCAATTAATGATTGTGGATGCTCGGCCCGAACACCCAAAGCAAAAGCTTTCGCTTCTATAAATATTTTTTTTCTATCTAGTAATTCAAAAATATCTCTTGCAGAATGCCCAGTCGCTAAAATCATTTTATTAGCTAAAATCGTATCTCCTTTTTGGGTTACGATTCCCTGAACTTCATTATTTTTTACTAAAATATCCGTCACTCGCGTTTCAAACAAGACCTGCCCGCCACACTCGATAATTTTCTCCCGAATATCCTGAATAATCTGGGGCAATTTATTTGTCCCAATATGCGGATGTGCTTCTACCAAAATATCTGGAGTAGCGCCATAAGCCACTAACAACTCAAGAATTCGAGTTACATCCCCTCTTTTTTTAGATCGTGTGTATAATTTTCCGTCAGAATAAGTTCCTGCTCCGCCTTCACCAAAACAATAATTAGAATCTTCATTTACAAGATGATCGACATTGATTGCCTTCAAGTCACGACGGCGACCACGCACATCTTTCCCTCTCTCAATTACTATGGGCTTTAAGCCTAATTCTATTAACTGCAAGGCAGCAAAAAGTCCGGCAGGTCCAGCCCCAACAACAATTACTTCTTGTGCATTTGCTACATTTCCATAATCAGGAAGATGTATTTTATTTTCTTCAAAAGGTTCTCCTTTCAAATACACGGTCACTTTCAGATTGATTTTAATTGCTTTTTGACGCGCATCAATAGAACGTTTTAAAATGGAAACATGCTGAATTTCTTTTGGAGAAATCTTTAGTAATTTTCCAAGGTGTTCTTTCAGCAACATTTCATTTGCAGCAATCTCTGGAGATACTTGTAATAGGTGTTCTTGAGGCATTTCTTTAGTGATAATTCGGTTATTTGCTCCTTGTCTTTATCGAAAAACAAAGTGCAAAAATAGTATTTTGAAGTGGATTTGATTGTTTGTTTTGGTGGTAATTGTTTTTCGTCTTGGAAACTTTGTAACTTTGCCTCTTGAACCTTACAACAATTTAGCATGTCCAGACAAATAAAACTAATATGGGATTTCCGTGGACCCGCTTCCGCAAAAACAGCTGAACATCACGAAATCCACCTAAAAGAATACATCGCAAGTGAAAAATTACCATTAAAGATTACCGGTTTTACAATTCAAGGCGAAATGCAAGCTATTGCTTTTATGGTCGTTACTGATGAAAATATGATTCAGGTACGTGATGCCCTAAAACCTCATCGAGGGGAGATTTATCAAGAAAGAAATGCTGAATAATCAAAAGAAAATTGTTGATATTTAATGTTCAGATAACTGTATATCTGAACATTGAATATCCGCAAGCTGAATAGTTTTTAGTTCGCTACTTCGCTGATGAATTTTATTCGCATCAAGCGCAATTCATCAATATCGTAATCCCCTTCAAATTCCTTTAAGGCACCTTCTATCTTATCTGATTCTGATTCCATAAAATAATCATAAATCTCTTCTTGTTGCTCGTCATCAAGCATTTCATCTACCCAATATTTGATATTCAATTTAGTACCTGAATATACAATATGTTCCATCTCCTTAAGCAAGGTTTCCATCGTCAATCCTTTTGCTTTAGCGATATCATCTAAAGATAATTTTCTATCGACATTTTGAATTATATACAATTTCATTGCCGACTTGATTCCTGTCGATTTTACAACCAAATCATCTGGACGTATTATCTCATTATCTACAACATAACGATTTATCAATTCAACAAATTCGGTGCCATATTTCTTCGCTTTTCCTTCTCCTATTCCATGAATATTAATTAATTCATTTAAAGAAATAGGATATTTTAAGGCCATATCTGCCAATGAAGGGTCTTGGAAAACAACAAATGGCGGAACTCCAAGCTTTTTAGATACTTTTTTACGTAAATCACGTAACATACCCATCAATACTTCATCTATAGCACCCGCAGATTTAGACGCAGTCACAATTGCTTCATCTCCTGCCTCATTGTATTCATGATCTTCAGACATCATAAAAGAGATTGGGTTTTTAATAAAATCTAATCCTTTCTCTGTTATTTTTACGATACCATAAGTTTCAATATCTTTCGATAAATAGCCTCCCACGAGCACTTGCCTCAATAAGGCCATCCAGTATTTTTCGTCAAAAGCAACACCACTCCCAAAAAAAGATTGAGAATCAGTTCTATGCGCTTTTATCACTGCATTAACTCTACCAATCAAGGTAAAAACAATTTCTTTAGATTTATATAAGTGCTTAGTATCTCGCACCACTTCTAGCAATTTTACTACCTGCTCTTTTGCTTCTACTTTTACTTTTGGATTTCTTACATTGTCATCCATATCAGCACCCTCACCGGTTTCACTGTCGAATTCCTCACCAAAATAATGGAGTAAAAACTTTCTTCTTGACATTGAAGTTTCCGCATAAGCAACCACTTCCTGCAGTAAAGCAAAACCAATTTCCTGCTCTGCAACTGGCTTACCAGACATAAATTTCTCTAGTTTCTCCACATCTTTATAAGAATAGTAAGCTAGACAATGTCCTTCTCCTCCATCCCTACCGGCACGACCTGTTTCCTGATAATAACTTTCCAATGATTTTGGAATGTCATGATGAATCACAAAACGAACATCTGGTTTGTCAATCCCCATCCCAAAAGCGATAGTTGCCACAACCACATCCACATCTTCCATAAGAAACATGTCCTGATGCCTTGCTCGTGTTTTAGCATCCAATCCTGCATGGTAAGGCACTGCACTTATTCCGTTCACCTGTAACACATGGGCAATTGCTTCCACTTTTTTACGACTTAGGCAATAAATAATTCCAGATTTCCCTTTGTGCTGCTTTATAAAACGAATGATATCTGATTCTATATTTTTGGTTTTTGTTCGTACCTCATAATATAGATTAGGTCTGTTAAATGATGCTTTAAAAGTAGTTGCATCACACATATCTAAATTTTTCAGAATATCTTCTTGAACTTTAGGAGTCGCCGTAGCGGTAAGACCGATTACAGGTACATCGCCCAGTTGTTTAATTATATTTTTTAAATTTCTGTATTCTGGCCTAAAGTCATGACCCCACTCGGAGATACAATGAGCCTCATCTATGGCCACAAAAGAAATAGTCACATTTTTAAGAAAATTGACATTTTCCTCTTTTGTCAAAGATTCTGGAGCAACATATAACAGCTTCGTTAATCCGGAAGTAATATCCTTTTTAACTTGAGCGATCTCTGTTTTTGTTAATGATGAATTTAAAACATGGGCAATACCACTCTCTGAAGATAAACTTCTAATGGCGTCTACTTGGTTTTTCATTAAAGCAATCAAGGGAGAAACAACAATAGCTGTCCCTTCTTGAACTAAAGCGGGGAGTTGATAACAGAGCGATTTACCACCGCCTGTAGGCATAATTACAAATGTATTTTGCTTATTGAGTAAACTTTCAATAACCTTTTCTTGCAACCCTTTAAATTGACTAAAGCCAAAATATTTCTTTAATTCTTTATGTATATCAATTTCGTTTGAATTCATTCTTTATTATATGGTATTTTGTATAAATTTGCACCACATAAAGATACTAAATTCTTTTACACTCACAAATTTTAAACATTCTGTTTTGACATCTAAAGAAAACATATTGGCGACAGCCAAAAAAACCATTCTATCTGAGAGCCAGTCAATTGAAAAACTAACTGATTTTCTGGACGATAATTTCTCAGATGCGACACAGGCAATCTATAATTCCAACGGAAGATTAATCGTTACTGGAATCGGAAAGAGCGCCATTATTGCTCAGAAAATGGTAGCTACATTTAATTCTACTGGAACACCTTCGCTATTTCTTCACGCCTCTGAAGCGATTCATGGAGACTTAGGCATGGTACAAAAGGACGATATTATCATCTGCATTTCAAAAAGCGGAAACAGTCCTGAAATAAAGGTGCTTGTCCCTCTTTTGAAACGTTTTGGAAATACATTGATTGCCATAACTGGAAACATGACTTCATTTCTTGCTAAAGGATCTGACTATATTTTGAACACTACTGTAGACGCCGAAGCTTGCCCTAATAACCTTGCTCCTATTAATAGCACAACTGCTCAATTAGTAATGGGTGATGCTATTGCGGTTTGCCTAATGGAAATGCGTAATTTCTCAGCAGAAGATTTTGCAATATACCATCCCGGAGGTGCTTTAGGTAAAAAATTATTACTTAGAGTTAAGGATATGTTAGAACATACTCTAAAACCTATGGTCTCTCCAGATGCACCTATAAAGCAAGTGATTTTTGAAATCTCAGAAAAACGCCTTGGTGTTACCGCGGTTATTGAAAACGATAAAGTAATCGGAATCATAACAGACGGTGATATTCGAAGAATGCTAAACGAAAGGGATTCATTTGCAGAATTAACTGCAAAAGACATCATGACCAAAAACCCAAAATTAATTCAATCAAACGATATGGTTGTCGACGCACTGAACATTCTCGAAGATTTCTCCATTACTCAATTAGTTGTGGTAGATAATGGTGAATACAAAGGAGTTTTACATCTACACGATATTTTAAAAGAAGGACTAGTATAATGGCAAAGAAAAATCAAAACGAAATGTCGTTTTTAGATCATCTAGAAGATTTAAGATGGTTATTAGTACGCAGCACAATAGCAATAATTATCATGGCTATTGCCACTTATTTTTTTAGTGATTACCTATTTGACACTATTATATTTGGACCTACAAGGCCCACGTTTTTTACGTATCATTTTTTCTGTGATCTATCCCATTCATTAGGTTTTGCAGATAGTATTTGCATTACTGAGATGCCCTTTATCATTCAAAACACGGAGATGGAAGGTCAGGTAAATGTGTTCATCTGGGTATGTATTCTTGCCGGATTTATTTTAAGTTTTCCCTATATATTATGGGAAATATGGAAATTTATAAGTCCTGCACTTTATGTGAATGAAAAGAAAAATGCAAAAGTGTTCATCTTTTTTTCTTCACTACTTTTCTTTATTGGGGTCCTGTTTGGCTACTTTGTAGTCATCCCCATGTCAGTCAACTTCGTGGCCACCTTCACGGTCAGTCCTGTTGTCCTCAATCAGTTTACGTTAGATTCTTATATTGGGATGGTGAAAACATCTGTTCTGGCAAGTGGTTTGTTTTTTGAATTACCAATTATTATCTACTTCTTGACAAAACTAGGGCTTGTAACTCCTGAATTTTTAAGAACCTACAGAAAATATGCAATTGTACTTGTACTTGTTATCGCTGCTATCGTAACACCACCAGATGTAGTAAGTCAAACTATTGTTGCAATTCCAATGTTATTAATCTACGAAGCAAGTATCTTTATTTCGGTATTTGTATCTAAAAATAAAAAAGAATAATTATGGCCGCTATTATTGAAGAATTTAATGAATATCGTTCTAAAATGAACGAAAAGTTGCTAGCTGACAACAACAAAATAGTAAAAAGAATTTTCAACCTAGACACTAATGCTTACGCTGCCGGTGCTCTTGATGTGAAAACAAAAGAACTTTTGGGTTTAGTCGCTTCTGCAGTTTTACGTTGTGATGACTGTGTAAAATATCATTTGGAAACCAGTCATAAAATTGGAGTAACCAAAGAAGAAATGATGGAAGCAATGGGAATTGCAACCTTAGTCGGAGGAACTATTGTGGTACCTCATTTACGCAGAGCTTATGAGTTCTGGGAAGCATTAGAAGAAACCACTACAAAATAACATTCTTCTTCTTTAATTAAAAAAGTAGTTCTTGGCCTATTTGGGCCAATAAATAAACTTGGAAAGAAACTAAATAATTGTTAATACGGTTATTTGTTAATTTGCTTATTCGTTTATTTGACACGATTAAACAATTAAACGATTAACGTTTAAACCAAAGCATATGATTTTAAGAGCTGAAAATTTAGTAAAAACATACAAAGGAAGAAGCGTTGTAAAAGGCATTTCGGTAGAAGTAAATCAAGGTGAAATCGTTGGTCTGTTAGGGCCTAATGGTGCCGGAAAAACAACTTCTTTTTATATGATTGTAGGATTGGTTAAACCAAATTCAGGTAACATCTACCTAGACGACTTGAACATTACCGATTATCCTATGTACAAAAGAGCACAGCAAGGAATTGGATATTTAGCACAAGAGGCTTCTGTCTTTAGAAAACTGAGTATCGAAGATAACATCTTGAGTGTACTCCAATTAACAACTCTTTCTAAAGAAGAACAAGTCGCTAAAATGGAAAGTTTGATTGCCGAATTTAGTTTGGAGCACATCCGTACCAATCGTGGTGATTTACTATCTGGAGGAGAACGTCGTCGTACTGAAATTGCACGATGTTTGGCTACGGACCCTAAATTCATTTTACTTGACGAACCTTTTGCTGGTGTTGATCCCGTAGCCGTAGAAGACATCCAGAGAATTGTAGCGCAATTAAAAAACAAGAACATCGGAATCCTCATCACGGATCACAACGTACAGGAAACCTTAGCAATTACAGATAAAACCTATCTTATGTTTGAAGGTGGAATCCTAAAAGCAGGAGTACCGGAAGAATTAGTGGAAGATGAAATGGTACGTCGCGTATACCTGGGACAGAATTTTGAATTAAGAAAGAAAAAAATCGAGTTTTAGTTCTTCTTTTCGAATAGTAACTTTCCGCCTTAAAAATTGTTTATAGAACATTTTTAGAAATTATCGAAGGCCAAGAACGTACTAATGCAACATGTCGTAAATTTAGTTATCTCACAATCCTTAATCCAATAGCTAACCAAAATGGATCAAAAAGAAAAACCAAGCAAAGAAACTTTAGAGAAATGGCACAAAGATCCAAACAATTGGAAATTAGGCATATTATATTATAACAAAGAAGACAAACGAATATTACCCCCAAAAAGAATGGCTTGGGCTGGATGGACTGTCAATTTCGCAAATCCTATTTCAGTAGCCTTATTAGTAATTCTATTAATTATTATAATCGGGATTAGTTTTTTCGCTCCAAAAAAATAATTATCCTATATATTACTGTGATAAATTATTCAATGGTGATGAATTTTAATTGCTGTAGGTCGCCATTATAAATATTCACATCTACATTGCCTTTTACTCCTGAGACACTTGCTTTTTCAGTGAATTGCCAAAACAACCACTCTTCCTGGATATTTTCCCGATAAAAATTATAATTAGCAATCCAAAAAAGATAATCACTGAACTCTTCTTTTAGAAAATCATCGTAGTAACTTTCTCCAGTATAGATTATAGGCTTTACTTTATAATGTTCCTCTACTCTTTTCAACCACCTTCTTAATCCGATTTTTAATCGTTCCACAGATTGATTTTTGGGTAACTTTTCAATATCTAAAACAGGAGGTAAATCCCCTTTTCTTAAAGTTACTGTTTTAATAAAAAGCTCCGCCTGTTCTAAGGAATTTTCGTTAGGACGATAGTAATGGTAGGCTCCCCGAATGAGTTTATTGCTTTTGGCGCCAAGCCAGTTTCTCCTGAATTGCCTGTCTAAGCGATCATTACCCACGGTAGCCCTAATAAAAACAAAGTGTACGGGATATTTATTCTCTAAGGTATCAACATCTAGCCAGCTGATTTTTCCTTGGTATTCAGAAACGTCTAGTCCGATTGCTTTCCCTTCGTGATTGTCTAAAACCTGGTAATTCCGAACATCAGAAATACGTTTATCTTCCGCCTCCTGCTGTAAAACCTTATTTGATTTAAAACTAAAATAATAGGCTAGGCCATTTCGATAATGATACCCCATTCCAAAAACAAGAAGCATGAAAAAAGCAACTATCGCAAAGCGCAGCACTTTCCCAGAGAAAAAAGAAGCTTTCTTTTTAGTCCCGCGACGCACGGGCGGCTTTCTTTTAACGCTTTTTTTTCTCATCCAATAAAAATTTATTGCTCACTATTGAAAGTAACACATACCCAATGATAACCAATGGAATTCCTGCATATTGAAAAAATATCAACAACAAAAAAGAAAAGAATAAAAAGACAATTTGGAGTGTATTATCCTTGAGGTTGAACTTTTTAATCTTCAAAGAAAACAACGGAATCTCCGCATTCAAAATGTAAGCACTAAAAAGCGTGATTGCTAACAAAACCCATTGATTAGTTAAGATTTCGAGAACAATTAGAGAATCTGAATATTTCAAAACTAAGGGCAAACTTAAAATAAAAAGAGCGTTCGCAGGCGTTGGCAATCCAATAAATGAATTCGTCTGACGGGTGTCAATATTAAATACAGCCAATCGATAACAAGAACCCATGGTTATGATAAATCCAAGATAAGGCATCATAAAGTGCGTTGAGATTTCGTGCTGACTGTTTGAAAGCAGAAAAAACATGACATATCCTGGCACTAATCCGCTTGTCACCATATCAGCTAAGGAATCCAATTGTAAACCCAATGGTCCTGAAACTTTCAATAATCTGGCAAAAAAACCATCAAAAAAATCTAAAAAGATACCAAGACATACAAAATAAAAAGCCATTTCAAATTCTGACTTAGTAACAAAGACCATAGCAATACAGCCACACAGTAGATTAAGTAATGTTATTGAATTAGGAATGTGTTTTTTAATGTTCATCGCAATTTGAAATTTAAAGTCTGAGCTGACAAATTTAATATAATAAGTGAATGCAAGCCACGTTTTCTATAGAGATTATCAACAGTGCCTTTGACAATCCTATTTATTTAGTAAAAGAACGAACTAAGCTCAGCAAAATATTATATTTTTGATGAAAATTTAATCCTGCTTTGAGCTGGTAAAAAACAGTACGATTGAAAAAAAATTATTTTTTTTTATTGCTTTTAGTTTACGTCGTAAATTACGGTCAAGCAGTTAGGAAATATTCTAATGAGTTTGTGAATATAGGAGTCGATGCAGCAGCCTTAGGGATGGCCAACGCAGTTACAGCTTCTACCGCCGATGTGAATTCAGGATACTGGAATCCAGCGGGACTAACCCACTTAGAAGATCATCAACTAGCTTTGATGCACGCTAATTATTTTGCAAATATAGCTCAATACGATTACATTGGGTATGCAAGTCCTATTGACGACCGCAGTGCTTGGGGAATTTCCTTAATCCGTTTTGGGGTCGATGATATTTTGAACACTACCGAATTAATAGACAGTCAGGGAAATATTGATTACAACCGAATCAGTCTTTTTTCTACGGCAGATTATGGCTTTACTTTTTCTTATGCTCGAAAATTACCCGTTGCTGGATTTCAATATGGAGTAAATGCAAAAGTTATAAGAAGAATTATCGGAAAATTTGCTGATTCCTGGGGATTTGGATTCGATGTCGGACTCCAGTTTGAAAAAAATGACTGGCAATTTGGATTAATGATTCGCGACATTACCACCACCTATAATGTTTGGAACATAAACGAAAAAGAATATCAAAAAATTGCCGATGCGATACCGGGACAAAATCAAGAACTACCCGAAAGCACTGAAATCACAGCTCCGAAAGCTCAACTAGGAGTTTCTAAAAAATTTATCGTGCGTTATGACTATAGCATTATGGCTGCTGCCAATGTAAACATGCGTTTTGCCAAAACCAATGATTTATTTTCTTCTGATTTCGTAAGCGTTGATCCCGCTTTAGGACTCGAATTTGGTTATACTGATCTTGTTTTTGTGCGTGCTGGAGTGGGTAATTTCCAAAACATCGAGCAATTAGACAGCACTCAGAAAGTAGGCTTCCAACCCAATATTGGATTGGGTTTTAAATACAAAGGAATCCAAGTGGATTATGCCTTAACCGATTTAGGAAATCAAAGCGCTGCTTTGTATTCAAATATATTTTCGTTAAAAGTGGATTTATCGCTTTTCAGGAATTAACTATACCAATAAAAAAATAATGAACATTTCTCTTTTAAAAAAAATAGCATTATCCCTGATACTTCTTGCGACAGTCCATACGACTTTTGCACAAACCCCTATATTATCAGAAAATGCTCGTGTGAGTGTGATAACTTGTGGAACTGGAAATGAATCGTATTCCCTTTTTGGACATACAGCGATCCGAATTAGCGATCCGAACCAATTTATAGATCTTGTTTATAACTATGGTGCTTTTGACTTTAACACGCCTAACTTTGTCGCTAAGTTCACAAAAGGAGACTTGCAGTATTTTGCTGTTGTACATCCGTATACCGATTTCATCAACGAATACACCTATGAAAGAAGATCTGTTTACGAGCAGGAACTAAACATCTCTGACACTCTTAAACAAAGATTGTTTGAGAATCTTACTACTTCCTTAGCTTCTGGAGAAAGCCATTATACCTATAAGTTTATTGATAAAAACTGTACCTCAATGGTTGTAGATATTATCAACAAAACATTAGGCACTACTGCTATCGTAAAAAACACCGATACTGACATCACTTACAGAACTATATTATACCCCTATTTTGATGGTCACTTCTATGAAAAACTGGGAACTAGTATCATTTTTGGACAAAAAGTAGATGAATTAGGTACTAAAATATTTTTGCCCTTAGAATTACAAAAAAGTTTAAGAACAGTACAATTCAACAACCAGCTGCTTGCCAAGGAAAATAAAATACTTCTCGAGTATAATGAACCAACTCCTAGCTCTTGGTGGAATAACTTCTATACGTATGGACTTTTTCTAGGATTCATTCTCTTAATGAATAATAAAATAATAAACCAAATCTACTTTTTGATAATGGGACTGTTAGGTGTATTCTTTTTGTTTATTGGATTGTATTCAAGCCATCATGAACTAGCGTATAATTATAACGTCTTATTGTTCAACCCCGCATTGCTTGTACTGCTTTACTTTTATTACAAAGACAACAATAAATGGACCTACAACCTCTCTCTGTTTAATCTGCTTTGTTTAGCAGTTTACTTACTTATCCTGATTAACAAAGCGCATTTATTGATTGTGCTACCTCTTATTATTACGAGTGGATTATTATTAGTGAAATTAGCACTGAAAAACAAAAAGAAGATTTCTATTGTAATCTAGATAAAGTAATCCAGTATAGAGCACTTGATATTAATTCAATAACAAGGTAAATAGTAAAGGACTATCAGTTGCTTACAATCCTATAAAAGCTGGCACGCAAATGAAACGGGTTTAGAAGATTACCGCAGGTTAAAAAAAGTTTTTCCATCTGTCAAATCAGTGTAATCTGTGGCCTATTATCTATTTACATCCGCTTACCGTACATAAACAAATAGTATTGAAAAAAAGGGTATTTTAGTTTATCCCACCACGAAAGCTTTCGAGAATAACGGGAAGTGATTCTTGAAATCTATTATCCTTTGCCGTTACCTCGTTACTGCCCTCTGTAAAACAATACAGTTGTAATGGTTTTTAATGCAATATTCAAATCCAGATAAAAGCTTCTGTGTTTAATGTAATAAAGATCATATTGCAGTTTAATTAGGCTATCATCAATCGATTCTCCATACGAATAATTGACCTGTGCCCATCCAGTCAGTCCGGGTTTTATAATATGTCTAGTCTCATAAAATGGCATTATTTCTGAAATTTCTTTTACAAAGAAAGGACGCTCAGGACGAGGTCCCACTATCGCCATATCTCCTTTTAAAACATTAAGAAATTGAGGAAACTCATCGATCCTGGTTTTACGCATAAATTTTCCGAAAGCCGTAACTCTGGAATCGCCGTTTGTAGAAAAAATGGCTCCATTACTTTCGGAGCCATTCTTCATACTCCTAAATTTTAAAATAAAAAAAACAACTCCGTTCTTACCTACACGTTCTTGTGTGTAGAATAACTTCCCTTTATTATTGATGGAATTGGCTAATAAAATAAAGGGCATCATAAGTAAACACAAAGCCAAACCAATTATGGCAAGACCGATTTCAAAAACCCTAACAATTGCTAAATATAACTTATTGTGATTATTTCTACTAAATGGGAAAAAACGATAAAAATCCCTTGAGATGTATTGCACAGGTATGCGGTAGGTTTTGCTCTCATAAACCTGTGTGTATTCCCGGATCAACTTTCCGGATTCTAACAACTGAATCAATTGTTGGTACAATTCCGCAGTGATTCCTGCTGTTTTTTGGGAAGCAATTACAATTTCAGAAACGGAATTTTTCTTTACAAAAGAAGCTAAATCCTTTTTGTTTATTGGCTCAACATAATGATAATGTCTTATGTCAATATTTGCATCAACATCAGCGCTCACATACCCAATAATCTTATAGTGCGGATCAATGTTTTCTAATCCTAAAATTAATTCTTCTACTTGATCTTTATCACAAACTAATACTGCATTCTGAAAAAATCGATTGCTGGCCAGAAATCGACAATAAAACAACCTCCATAAAATTAATGTCGAAAAAATAATTCCGAAAAAAACTAAGATCTGTAAACGGTTAGAGGGAAGCTCCGGTGAAAAAATGGGTGTCAGTAAATAAACAAATACCGTAGTCGATACTGTTAGCAACGTGCTTTTTAAGATTTGAAGCTCATTACTAGCAACCTGTAAATCATACATTTCAAAAATAATCGCAAAAATACTAAGATACATTACCAAAAAGACAACATAATAGCCAATGGACACGCTCGCTTCCAGGTAGTTCAGATCAAAAAAATGCCCAACTCCATACACAGCGACTAAAACAAAAACAACATCAAAGAGACGAAGAATCATTTTTCGCTCAGATATTTCAAAATGAATTTTCTTTTTTGGCATTATTTTGCAGTGGTATTTCTCGCAATTTAGTGTTTTTGCTCAAATATAGATTTAAGTGACGTTAAATTTTTCTTTAAAACTATCTTACTATAAATTTAACGATTATTGCACTCAATTGTTTTAAAAAACTGACCGAAAATACTAAAAATATCGTTTTATCGACTATTGGTAAAGTGAAGCATGATAACTTTTTTCTATCCTAATGCTATTCTTTTTTTGAGGGCGCCACTAATTGAACATTCAACAAAGACAAGGAATAAACAAAAGCAGGCAAAGCTGTTCGCATCGCAGCGTGATTTATCGTTAAAAACCAGAATGCCACAAAACACAGTAAAAACATGTTAAACTTATTTTCCAGATACAATACTAATGGTGTAAAAAATAAAATCAATAATCCAATAATACCTAATAATCCATGTTCAGCAAGCATCCTCGTAATTTCATCATGAGATGCTGAAAAATTACCAGTTTCCAATTCGCGAACTTCAGCTCCTTTAGCAACTCCAACTCCAAAGATAGGATTATCCAAAAACATATTAATTTCAGTTGTGGCTATATCTTCCCTTCCGGTAAATTGGTTTACTTTTTCCCTTCCCTGTGCATCCTGATTAGCGTATCGTTTATTTATTAATCCACCGGTCTGAAAAGAAGTATAAGTCCAAATCGCTACCATTGCCACTACAATGATTACTAAAATATAATTTAATTTCACCCTGCCCCTAAAATTCGATTTAAAATATAAGAACGATAGCAACAGTACAATCATCAAAAACCCAGTGATCATACCTCCACGAGAAAAAGTGACCATTCCTCTATAACTAATGTTTAATGCAATAATCAGATTGAGAATTAACAAGAACTTTGATCTCGATTCTAATACAATCCTTGAAAAGAAAATAAACATCCCCAAGCCTAAAAAAGTAGCTACTTGATTTGGACCAAACCCTCCAGAAGTTTCAAAATTAGATTGCGTACCAGTAATGACATCCCGAACGTTGGGAGTATATAAAGTCAAATAGACTGCACAGCTTAAAATAGGAAGTCCGACACATAATAACAATGAATTCATTTGCTCTAACGTTACTTTTCGCCTATACGTATAGATAGATACTACGGCTAAACATACGGGGCCAGAAATATTAAATGCAATGGTTGTTCTAATATTGGTATCAAAATTCAAAACAAAACTGGAAATAATTACACTAGGAACTAATAATAACAAAAAAATCCAGTAAGGTATTGCTCCTTTAGAAAACCCTTTAAAATACATCCCAATTAAAATGAAAAGCAGTACTCCATATTTAGAGAATTCATATGTAATATTACCTCCTGTCATTCTCAATAGGACTTCAGACCCTGCTATATAAGCACCGGCCATTAAAGCTTCATTATTTCTATTTTGAGTTTTAATTACGTAATAACCTCCTAATAAAAACATGGTATACCCATACAATTTAGAGGCAAATGGAAACAGATATATTACAATACCAATCGCAACGTGCAATAAAATTAAATAAAGATAATTAGTTTCTTCTTTAGTCATTTTTTATTGTAAGTTTTAACCAATTCACATATTGTTTAATCACAATTTGCTCGTTGTACTGTTCGTTTATCGTTTTATAAAACGAATTCCCTAATTGTTCTCTTAGAACCTCATCATTAATTAGATCTAAGAGTGAATCGTAAAAAAGAACCTCATCTTCAAGAGCAATCACTAAACCATTTTTACCATGAATCACCACCGTTGCTATTTCACCAACATCCGTAACTAAAACTGGCTTTCGATGCAGACCATATTCTAGCAAAGCAACAGGCAAACCCTCGGACTGAGAACTAAGAATTGCTATTGTTGACTGTTCTAATATAGTAGCAATATCTGATTGGCTATCATATATAAAAACATTTTCGCTAAGACCTTTATCAATAATTTCTTTTTTTATTGCAGTGGAATATTCATCTTTAAAATCTTTTCCAACTAAATGAAAAGTCCAATCTAGCTTCACTTTTTTAAGTTTTTCAGCCATTCTCAAAACTAAAAAATGATTTTTTTGAAATCGTAAATTCGCCAAACACACAATTCTTTTCCCTTCAACACCATGCAATATTGCACTTTTCACAACTGTAAAATAATTTTCTTCGTTGACAAAGTTGGGTAAAAACAAGCTATTACTAAAGTTTAGTTCCTTTATTGCCCAATTTTTTAATTTTTGATTCACTACTAAAATGCCACTAAAATAAGGAAGTGCAATTTTTAGTAACCTAGTAGGTCTTTCATCTAAAAACTCACTATCTCCGTAATGATCATGCCAAATAATTTTTACGGAGGGATATACTAATTTTAAAAGAAGTGCTATAAAATAAGAAGTGCTATGAGCATGTACTACTTCTACTTTGTTTTTTGAAACAAATTTTCTTAATCGACAAAGCGCCAAAAAATCTAAACTCTTTTTTTTTTTCAAAAAAAAATAAGGTACTTTTTCACTAATTTGCTTTAGGAGCACCCCTTCTTTTCTAGTAACAATTAATCCAGAAAAATCAACATGATCCGCCAAACCATTAGCATAGTTTACTGCCATACGTTCTGCACCACCTGCTTCTAGAGAATCTATGATTTGAACAATACGCATTAGACTATTAATTTTTTTATTTCGGTTTCAAAAACATCAAGCGTATATTGTCGAGACCAATCGAATGCGTTTTTTTGTTTTAATTTATAATCGCTATTCTTTTGCAAAACATCCGCTATCTTTAGGACATCAACATTCAAATCCATGTTTAATACAACACCTCTATTTTCGTAATCTAACATCCATGGAACGCATGAAACAGGAGTTGCAATAGGCACACAGCCCCAAAACATTCCTTCGGCTATTGCCTTTGGCCAACCTTCACTTTTAGAAGGAAGTACCACAAAATGACTTTGTTGGTACGCTTTCTTTAAAGTTGCTTTATCTTGATTTCCTTTTAACGAAATTATCTCAGTTAAATTATTTTTTGTAATATAGACTTCTAAATTAGTTCGTTCAACACCCTCGCCATACAAATTCAAACCAACATTAAACCCTCTATTCAATAATCCTTCAACTAGTTGTATGGCATACAAAGGATTCTTTCCTTTCACTAAGGCACCTACAAAAATAAAATTAATCTTAGATTCCAGATTCCTAACAACTAAATCTTGCTTTTCTATTTCATAATAACTGGCCGTAAAAAATGATTTGCAGTTCCCTGTTTGTCCTTCCCAAGCTCCGTAAATCAAAACCTGCATATTTCTGGTCAAAAAAGTATTTTGCAGTATTTTTTGTTGGAGTTTATAGGTCCAAGGTTGTTTTGCTTTTGGATCCCAATTACCAGCATATTTTGCGGTTTTGGGTTTACTTGGAAAAAAAATCTGCACAATACAACCCAACAAACCAATATTTCCTGGACATCTAAGATGGATATGATCGGCCCAAAGCATTGCTTTAAACAACACCGTAAAATTGTAAAAAAGAAAAAAAAATGCTTTGCTGCATGCTAAAGTCGTTTTGAGATTAAAATCTACCAACCTAAAATGTCTCTCAAAAGAAAAAGGCAATGGTGAAATTAACAAACCCTTTGAGTTTGCCCAAACAGGACAACAAAAAGCGATAGAATCAGTATATTTATTCCACAATACCAATTCCTCAACATAGGGACTATAAGCATAAACGGAATCATCATTGTAAATAAATGGTGCTGTAGAAACTACTAATAACTTCATTAAATATATCCTTTTGAACCCATATTAGAAATAACAACTGCAGGAACACCCAATACGACATCCTTATCAGACAGAGATTGATTTACTAAAGAACAAGCCCCTATAAGTACCTGATTACCTATTAAAATTTTGCCTGCAATAACCGCATTTGCACCAATATAAACATCGTTGCCTAATACTGGAACTCCTCTTTTTTCACCTATACCTGACACTCCAATGGTAGTACCTTGTGAAATATTACAGTTATTACCAATTACAGCATTGGCATTAATAATTATTCCACCAAAATGGCCTATATAAAACGAATGACCTATTTTTACCGACGCAGGAATCGATATTCCTGTAGTTATTTCAATACCTTTTTGACATAAAAAAGTCAAAAATAAAAAAACAAACCGAAATGGTTGCCAACTAATGTTAGTATAAATAAAATGAGCTACTCTATATTGCAATACTGCCCAAAAGCCTTGGGTAAAAAAGACAATAGCAAAGAAATGACCACCATATTTTTGGTGTTTTTGATAATCAGATTGTATCAATTGCAATAAAGTCATATTTTTATTTTGGCTTACTAAACCACAAACTCCACCATCCTACTGTTCTGCCTAAACTTTCTGTAAGAGCTTCTGCTTTTATATTAGAAGTAAATGTATTGCTAAATCGAATCAATATCAAAATAATTGTTATGGAATGCCACTTTAATTTTGCCTTTAAAGTTGGTTGTGGATTCTTTGTTCGCCAAACATACCAGCCATTGCGCACTACCATTTTACCATACTGATATTTATTGGGTCGGCCGGTAGCAGCATGATAATGACTTAATTTTGCGGAAGTATTTAAATACAACTTCCCCATTTTGGCCACCCTCAAAGTAAAATCGGCATCTTCATACAAGCCATAGCCCTCAAAATAAGTAGAGAACTGTAATAAATCAAATACTTTTTTCCGAAAAGAGGATACGCCTCCCATCAACATTTCAACTTCATATATTTTTCCACTAGGAGGTAAAAAACCCACACTGCGACCATGGGAATACATTGAAGAATAGCCTGGAGGACAATCGCTATCCAGCCCTAATTTTTTTCGAAGTATAAAACGCGAACCCTCTTTACGCTTCCAACCGTCAAAACAATAATCATCTAGAGAAGCATGATAGCGATCTCCAACGAATTCCCATTGTGTCTCATTGTTAATATACCCTCCAGCTCCTAGTGCATCTGGATATACTTTATACGTTTTTAAAATTTGCTCAAAATAATCAACTTCAAGAACCGTATCATCATCTAGAAAACAAACGACTTCTATTTGCTCCCCTACTCGTTCTACCCCATAATTACGTTGCCTCGTTAGTCCTCTTTCATTTTCTAAAACTTTAAAATATTTTAGATTATCAAAAAAATTCAGCTGTAAAACCGTTTGGGTTGCATCGTCTTTAGACCCATCGATTATTAAAATTTCGTTTGGATATACTGTTTGTTTCTGTACCGATTGCAAGAGTTTTAGCAACGGTTCGGGACGCATATACGTACAAATAATTAAAGAGAATTTCATGGTCTATCATTTATTTTATCTGCCCAATAAAGACTTCGTTCCCATTGTTGTTTAAAACTAATGAAGTAAGTATATGGATTTTTTATTGATTGATGCTGGTAATACTTAAAAAACAAAATAGTCTTATAGCCTAAGTTTTGCTGTTTCGTTTTATGCTTCATTTGAAACAACATCACGGTAGGAGAAGGTTTGGGCTGAATTACATCATTCTCCCAAGCTAATTTTGGTTTGGTTCTAAAACCACCCATTGGCGCTTTTAAATGTAAAATTTTAGGCTCCGGCAAATACAACACATCAACCCCTTGATTGCGAAGTTGCATCCCAAAATCGCTATCTTCTCCATAACCAAATTCATAACCTAGACCAAATGTACATTTATTCAAATTAGTAGTAGCAACAATACTACAACCAGAGCCAAAACTTTGCCATTGAACTATCGTATTCAAACTACTTTTTTCATTTTCTCTTAAACAGCTAACCGAAACTGCCTCTACACCATACTTTTCGATTGAAAGAAAACTATTATATAAAAAATCAGACTCAAAAACAATATCATCATCCGCTAGAAAAACCCATTCATTCTCGATCTCTTGTAATGCCAAGTTTCTAGCATTACAAGCTCCTGCTTGATGCGTGAAAATATGTTTGATTTTAAAAGGCCAACTTTCTGTTATCAGATAATCTAAATCTGAAACACTATTCTCAATTGGGTTTTGCTCTACAATAATTACTTTTTGCGGCAATAATGTTTGCTTTGCTAAATCCTTTAAAACATCATGTAAGTATTTTTTTCTACCTATAGTTGGGATAACAACATCAATCGTTTTTTGTTGTATAACATTATCATTAGAGATTACTTTTATATCTTCTAAATTAATCTTGCTTTCTATTCTCTTTTTGTAAAACAACGAAAGGCAAAAAGGAAAAATCACTAGTTTGTTTTCATACCATAATAAATTAAGAAACAATAAAAACACCCAACGCGTTTTATAATGTTGTTTTACAAATCGAAACAAAGTAAACATTGATGCTTTTAACTCCTTACTTTCGTTCTGGTGTAAAAGCAATCTAGGTTCTGAATAGCACAGCAAGCCTTTTGGCATTGCTAACTTTGCTATAGAGCTCAAATAATAATCCAAATTATTTTGACAAGGAATACTATCCAATTTAATGAGCACCGAAGCATGAATCATCCCTACAGCACTACTCATTTGCCAAGTAGGAAAACTTACTTTTTTGTTGACATTCACAAATAGCGATTCATCAACATACCCAATTCGATCACTCAAAAAAGAGCTTTTATTTGGGTTAAAAGAAAGCATTAGTTTATTGTGGTGAAACAGCTTCTTTGCAACCTCAACATTTAAATACTTTGCATAATCAACGTGGCACCATACTAAAACAACATCCGGATTCTTAGTCGCTATTTGTTGCAATCCGCAAGAAACAGAAACTGTAGCATCAAAATTCATTAGTTCTCGTAATTCATTTTCGACCCTATTAATGGCGTTATTAGTATGGTATATAAAAATCAAATTTTATTGAATTACAATTTTATAAAAATCTAAACTTTGTTTTGCTACAACGTCAATACTGAATTTTGCTATTACTTTTTCTCTGGCAGCTGCGCCAAATTCTTGTTGTAAAATCGTATCATGAAGCAACTCATTTATCTTAGTTGCATATAGCTTGTGTTCTTTTGGGTGAACCAAAAATCCATTTATCCCATCGTCAATTATAGCTGTAGCCCAACCAATATTGGAAGCCACTATCGGCTTTTGTAGTGCCATAGCTTCTATCCAAGAGACAGGCAAAGCCTCGGCAAAAGACGGAAAAACACAAACTGTCGCAGTATTTATATGCGATTGAATTGTTGAATATGTCACCGCTCCGACATAATTGACACGCAATAAAGCTTCAGGTGTAAAAAGCTCTTGCATCATTTTCCAAGTTGAATTGGAACCCGAAATAATATCAGGCACATCTCTACCCACTAAAATTAATTGTGCCGTGGGATTTTCTTTAATCACTTCATTAAAAATAAAGGGCAGTTCTAATAATCCTTTTTTCCGAATGAGACTTCCAAAATACAAAACCGTATTGGGTACAACCGCACTATTCCCCTCTTTTACAAAGGCACTTACATCAATGGAGTTAGGTATAATAGTAAACTTTTTATCAAAACCAAAAACGGCATTCGTTTGATCGGCGGTAAATTGACTAACAGAGAGTAATGCATTCGCCTTATGTAAAGCACGTTTTTCATGAAATTTATTTTTCCATTTTACCTTGCGATCGTCTAGATCACAGAAATACGTATCTGAACCATTCAAACGAATCACTATGGGGCATTTTTTCGGGCTAATAAAAGAGGTTATTCCAGTCCAATCTGGGGCTTCGACTAAATCGATTTGGTTGCTTTCATGTAATTGATTGATCATTCGATCGATTTTTTTTTGAGTAAAAAACCAAGACAAACCTTTAATTTTAACATTTTTAATGCATTGAATCACTACACTATCATCCTTAAAAACAGCATCTTGATCTTGACCATACACCAAAACACGCACTTCGCAACCAGCAGCTACAAGCCCTATAGCTAGGTTCTTGATGCTAGTGCCTATCCCTCCAGAATTTCTAGTAAGGGCATGCGGATACTCTGGTGTAAGGAAGGCTACTTTCATCTTTTAGTTTGAAAAAAATCGTGTATAATGACATTCGTAAACATGCGTGCCCCTTCATCATTCATGTGCCCACAAGAAGAAAAATACATATTCTCTACCACTGCATTTTCATAATTGTGAATCTCAGGATAGGCTTTGCGTACTTTATCAAAATAATTCATTCCCGTTACATTCTCACACATAGGCGTCATGATGGGAATAAAATTAATATTATTGGCCTTGCATATAGCTTTTATCTCTTCATAATATTTGTTGTGAGGCAGCGGATTCAAATTAACAATATTATTTTTCATGTTCCCTTTGGTTTTCCCCAAAGAATAATAACCACCATTTTCAATGAGCTTAGACTTTTTATGTATCACCGTAAAAAAAGTCTCTCTGATACCTATTCTCGTTTCAAACTTTAAATACCTATAAAACGGAATATAATAGAGTTC
Organism: Flavobacterium sp. Arc2; assembly: GCF_041431385.1. Classification (NCBI taxonomy): domain Bacteria; kingdom Pseudomonadati; phylum Bacteroidota; class Flavobacteriia; order Flavobacteriales; family Flavobacteriaceae; genus Flavobacterium; species Flavobacterium sp. Arc2. The sequence continues at coordinate 261,821 of NZ_JASMRH010000001.1, forward strand.
ATTGAAATCTTTTTCATTTTCAAAATGTTTTTGAACCGTTTCTGAGCTATGCAAATACGGTAAATATTTAGCCGAAACCCCTTCAGACTGATGATTATTCGATAGATTCAAGTCGGCTTCAAGAATTACATTTTTGATTTCGTATTTTCGTTCGATCATTAGTTTCAGGAGCAAAGAGGCTTCAAATAAATGACCTCCACTCATGCCATAATTGAATGTTTTTAAGCCTTGTTTTTCGAATAGATCAGAAACAAAATGATTGTTGGCTCTTGACGAACCTAAAATAACCACATCATATTTACGAGCAGTTGAATTAAAAACATAATCGATTTTTCCTCTATTTTTAGATTGTTTGTAAATGGTCGTAAAACCAAAATCTAGCGCTACTGCGACAAAAAGTAGAACAAGGATTATTTTTAAAATAAAAAGTAAAAACTTTTTCATATCAATCGGTACTATATATTTTTAAAACTGGAAATAGATAAATTCCTTATAATCAGAGTAGGTTCCTAAGGCTACAATAGCAGCAATTGCTAAAGCTACCTTCAACCAACTGTTTTTTCCAGAAAGCGGTTCTTCTTTGAAGCGATTGTTCCATTCTACCACAATAAAAAGAATAATCATCAACAGTAATTCATAATTGTATCTTTCATTGGACAAATATTGCGAACTGAAACTTCCGTCGGTAAAAATTCTTTTGATGTACAAAAAGGCATCAGTGATCGACTTCGCTCTAAAAAAGATCCAAGCCAAGCAAGCTAAGACAAAAGTGTAAAAAATATGTAGTATCTCTTTTGCAGAAGCGAAATTCCATTGCAACTGCACCATTTCCATATTCGAACGGTTTTTATTGAGCAATAAAAGCGGTAAGAAATACAGGGCATTGATAAATCCCCAAGCTAGATAGGTCCAATTAGCTCCATGCCAAAAACCACTTACTACAAAAATGATAAACACGTTGCGCACTTGTTTCATTTTAGACCCTTTACTACCACCAAGTGGAATATATAAATAGTCCCGAAACCAAGAAGACAGGGAAATATGCCAACGGCGCCAAAACTCGGCAATATCTCTCGAGAAATACGGATAATTAAAGTTACGTAGTAAATCCATCCCGAACAACTTAGACATTCCCAAAGCCATATCTGAATAGCCCGAAAAGTCACCATAAATCTGGAAAGCAAAATAGACGGCTCCTAAGATTAGCGACCAGGAATTCATGTGGGTATAGTTGTCAAAAATAGCGTTAGCATAGGTCGCACAAGTGTCAGCAATGACCACTTTTTTTACCAATCCCCAGATAAATTGATAGGCACCTTGCTTGGCTTTCTCATAGTCAAACGTTCTTTTTACCTTAACTTGAGGCAGTAAATGCGTGGCTCTCTCAATGGGTCCAGCAACTAACAGCGGAAAATAACTCACAAAAAGAGAGTAATCTACAAAGTTGTATTCGGCTTTTATTCTTTTATAATAAATATCAATTACATAGGACAGACCGTGAAAAGTATAAAACGAAATCCCCACAGGCAAGACCACATCCAACAAAAACGGACTCGATTTAAGTCCGAAATCACTTAAAAGTGTCGCAAACGAACTCGCAAAAAAGTTATAGTATTTAAATACACCCAGAAATCCCAAATTGATTCCGATGCTTAACCAGAACCAAAATTTCCTGATTTTTTCGTTCTTGTTTTTTTCTATTTGGATTCCGGTATAATAATCCAGAAAAGTAGAAAAAACCAATAAAAACAGAAAACGCCAATCCCAACACGAATAAAAATAATAGCTCGCTAGAATTAAAAGTAGGTTTTGACTGCTTTTGGTTTTATTAAAAACAAACCAGTACAATAAAAAAACAATAGGTAAAAAAATGGCAAAAGCCAGGGAATTGAAAAACATAATTAATTTTAAAAAATTCTATTTTATGGTGCAAAGAAAAGGATTATTCTCTACGAATGATGGTTTTAATTCCTAACCAAATACGTTTCGAAGCTTCTTGAGCAGGATGTTGATTGATGATTTCGAACCATTTTTGTGCGTTTTCAATAACCAATGAATGTCTTGCAATTGCGTTTTCTATTATTCCAGCAATTGCTTCTGGGCTGTCTATCCACAAAACAGTATCTTTATTGGGCATAGAGCGAAAATGAACATAATTGTATATTATTTTGACTGACCAATCCGATATTTTTTTCGTAACAACATCATAATTCACAAAAGCACAAGGCTTATTATGAGCTACATAGTCAAAGACCATCGAAGAACCTAAATTGACAACCAGTTCAGTATGTGCTATTGTATTCATTTGTATATCAATATCAGCTTGAGTAGGTAAAACGGTATTCCAACCATCTCCTGTTTTTTTCCAAAGTGGAGCAATTGGAGTAATAACTTCTTTATAGGTTTCTAAAACCTCATCATATCGATTTGAAAAATCAACCGGGCAACGTCGAAAAACAATACCCAATGAATGCCCTTTTTTATTTAATTCACGAATAGCCTTAGCAACATCTTCGAGATATTTCGGATCATCGGGACAGGTCGTTACATCGTCACCCGAATAACAAATATATTTTTTATCCAAATCTAAATTGTTCTGCCCAAAAAAAACTTCTTTTGAGAGCAACTTACTCGTGTCAAAATGAGATTCAAATTGTGGAGTCCCAGTAACAAAAATTTGTTCTTCTCTAATATATGAATAATAAAAGAGTACTTCCTGTTTCATTAAATCACTCCAAACAAAATAATATTCGGTTTCTACCACCATAGTCGCCTTGGGCAAATTATCCCAAGAAAAAATGAATGTAGCCGTAGGAATACCCAGTTCTTGTGCGGCCAACAATGGCGCAATTGCCGTCATTGGTCGCTGATTCGTACAAAAAACCATGGCTGGCTGTTCCTTTTGTAAAGTTTCTAAACATTGATGGTAATATAAGGTTTTGCGTTCCTGTTGCTTAATTTTATGTCGAATGTGCTTTAATCCAAAAGTCGTAGAATGTGTAATTGACAAAAATTGCGTTACTCTACTTTTTATGGCTTTTAGGGTGGTCGCATACGAAAAAGGGAATTGATAGGTATCATAAACCCGGTCTTTGGTTCTTCGTATATTGAGCTTTAATTCAATTTGTTTACGGGCATTTTTATAGGTTTCCGTAAGCGGATGCGATTTGGAATTTTGAATCTTTATTTCTTTAAAACCTAAATCCGTTAAATCGAAAGGGGTATTATTCCAAAAAAAAACGTCGAAATCTTCTTTTTTTCCAATATTATAAAAATCAGAATACGCAAAATTGCGCAACCCAATACCATCGGGTATGAGTATGAATATTTTATTGTTTTTCATTATCGATCTCTAAATTGTTTTTGATAATTTATTTGCCAAAAAATCTCTTTTTGCAGTGATTTCAAAAATAATTCAGCACTATTCCCTTGCCCAAAATCATGATCTGATTGTTGTACTTTATGAGAATCGATTATGCTTAAGGCTTCAGAAATATTCCTTTCATCATAATCGACATTAATAATATCAGCATGGACGGCACGATTTTGTTGCCTTGTTCCAATGTTTAGTATGGGAAGTCCATAATAAGGCGCTTCTCTAATGCCTGCACTACTGTTGCCTATAATGAATTGTGCATTTTTAAGTAAGGTCAGGAAATATTCAAAGCGTAAAGAAGGTATGATTCGGAATCGAGGATTGCCTTTCAAAGCTTCATAGGCTTTCAAAACTATTCGGCTCCCTAAATCATTATTAGGGTACACCACCAAATAGTTGTGATGATCGGCAAGCAAAGCCGAAACGAAGTGTTGGGCGTAAGCTTCCATCTTATCGACCTCTGTAGTCACAGGATGAAACATGGCGATGGCATAGGTATTAAAATCCAATTGATAATAGTTTTTAGCTATGGTTAAATCCGGAAGCTGATCCGAGAACATAATATCAATATCAGGAGAACCTACAGTAAAAATAGATTCCTTAATTTCTCCCATTTGTTTCAATCGTTTCGCCGCTTCTTCATTCGAAACAAAATGAATGTGACTCAATTTACTGACACTATGCCTGATTAATTCATCTACTGTCCCAGATAGTTCGCCTCCTTCAATATGAGCCACTAAAATATTATTCAGTGAGCCAACAATAGCACCCGCCAATGTCTCTACTCGATCGCCGTGTACGACTATTAAGTCTGGATTTATTTCTTTAGCATAACCAGACAACCCCTCAATCGTTTTGGCTAATGTCAAATCCATGGTACTCTCGTCGGTATGATTTTCGAAAGTATGCAGGTTTTTGAAATTGCATCTTTCGATTTCAATAAGCGTATATCCGTATTCTTTTTGCAAATGCATTCCGGTAACAAACACAAAAACTTCAAATTCTGGTTGTTTTTCAAGAATTGAAATCAAAGATTTAATTTTGCCAAAATCAGCACGGGTACCCGTTAGGAATACTATTTTTTTCATTTAATTTTTATTGTGAGACCGAGCCTTTCGACTATCGCTAAAGACAGGCTTAGTCGAGACGCTTTTATTCCTTTTCAAAACCCGAATCGTTATTCGGACTGTATTTATGATGTGTCGCATTTCTACATTCCGATAAGTCTTGCAATTTATCAAAATTTCCGTCTATTAAACACTGCTTTTTTGCCCTACTCCCTTTTTTTATTTTCTTTTCAAACTAAATTGCCTGATTAGGTTCTGTAAATTCTTGATAAAAAACCAAAGTTACGGGTCTTCGAGAATGTGTATAAGCTTCTAGATATTTGCCTGCATTATGTTCCATAAGTCTTCTTTCAACATCTGAAGTCACCCCTGCATAAAATGAACTATCATTGCAACACAATATATAAATAGAATTTCATAATTTATAAATTTAAAATAATGAATCTCGACTGTACTTCGACTTCGCTCAATATAAACTGTTCGATTTGACATAACTGCTGATTTAGAAACATCATATGATAAGCGTAGATGCAATTATTATTACATTGTATCCTACTTTAGGTTATAACGAATTATGCCGAAAGACTTTATATAACATCTGTATTTTATTTGTCACGTCGAGCCCAGTCGAGATGCTTTTTTAATAAGAATCTCGACTAAGCCTGTCTTGAGCGATAGTCGAAAGGCTCGATTTGACAGCAACATTACTTGACTACTACTATTTGTCACGTCGAGCGCAGTCGAGACGCTATTCATAACTATCCTCCCAACTTAACTGTTCATCATTATCAATATCGCGACTTGCTTTCCTACCTAAAATAGAATCAAAATGTTCCGCCAAAATCTTCCCCGTTCCTGGACGTTTCACCCAAATATTCTCTTTGGTAAGTATTTCCCCTTTCCCAATAGGTCGAATCGTACAAACGGTTGCAAAAGCAAAATCAATAGTCACCTGTTCCTCATGGGCAGGTTCCTTTACTCCTCCGCGCATTTGCCATATCTCCTTAGAATTTACTATTAAATCCTTTGTTGTTTCTTCGTCCATACTACACACAATATCTGGGCCTGTGCGTTGCATGTGATCGGTAAAATGACGTTCTAAAATACTAGCTCCCAAGGCCACTGCACCCAAACAAGCATTATTATTCAAGGTATGATCTGACAAACCAAAAACTTTGTTTGAAAAAGCATTGTGCATCTCCATCATAGCGCCAAAACGAACTAAATGAATGGGAGTAGGATATAAATTTGTGGTATGCAAGAGTGCCACAGGAACATTGTATTTGTCGAAAATAGCAACGGCTTTGGTAATACTTTCAATAGTATTCATTCCAGTACTCAGGATAACTGGTTTCCCAAAAGAAGCGATATGCTCTAATAATGGATAATTATTGCATTCGCCAGAACCAATTTTGTAAGCTGGAATATCAAATTTTCGCAATCTTTCGGCTGCCGCACGCGAGAAAGGAGTCGATATAAAAATCATTCCTTTACTCTCGACATAGTTTTTGAGTTCCAGTTCATCGGCTTCATCAAGTGCACAACGTTCCATAATTTCATAAATAGAAACATCGGAGTTACCCGGAATCACTTTTTTGGCTGCGCCAGACATCTCGTCTTCTACAATATGGGTTTGGTGTTTGACTACCTCAGCGCCTGCGCGATGTGCCGCATCCACCATTTCCTTGGAGACCTGTAATGAACCTTCGTGATTAATTCCTATTTCGGCAATAACCAAAGGCGAAAAATCTTGCCCTATTTTTCTTCCTGCGATTTCTATATATGGGTTCATAAAATGAGTTATGAGTTATACCTCTCGACTTCCCCTATCTTGAGCGATAGTTGAAAGACTCGAGGCTACAATTATATTATGCAATATCGAACAGTTTATACTGAGCGAAGTCGAAGTACAATCGAGACACTTATTAATACTGGTTGTTCTTGTCATGTCGAGCGCAGTCGAGACACTTTTTTTAGCAAATATTCTGCATATTCAAAATCTTCCAAAGTATCAATATCAACATTGGCGTAAATATGATTTACTTCAAATGGAAAAGCATTTTCTGAAATAATTTTACTGTCAGCTCGAGCGCAGTCGAGAGGCAAAATCAAGGCAGCTTTGGTAATGTAAAGCAATCCGTTTTCAAAAAACAAAGGTTCCAGATCCTGGCTGCGTTGTCCAATAGTATAATTGAATGGTTCGAATTTGTTTGCTACTATATTTCCGAATTTCTGATGATTTCTAGTAACACTAAACAAACTGTCATAATTTCCTTCTTTATAGCTATGAAAAGCTTCCTTTAACAAGTTTTTTGGCCGCAGCGGATTTGTAGGTTGTAATAAAATAACATTCTCGACCTCAGATTCAATGGATTCTAAAACATGTTTCAATGCAGATACTGTGGGTTCCAAATCTCCTGAAAATTGTATAGGTCTATCTATAACTTTAGCTCCATATGCCAAGGCTATACTTTTAATAGTTAAATCATCGGTAGAAACAAAGACATCATCAATAATGGCGCTATTTGCCAAAGCATATTGAATGGAATGCACCAATAAAGGTAACCCACCCAAAGGCAGTAAATTCTTTTGGGGAAGTCGCTTCGAGCCCGCTCGAGCGGGAATTATAGCTACGGTTTTCATTTTCTTCAATAATTATTTAAAACAAATAACTTAGGATAGATTCCAATAAAATCATATTGATGCTTTTGCGCGTTCAATAATGGCGTTCATACCTTCATTCCAACTTTTAGAAGAGTACAAATCAGGAGGTAAACTATTTTTTGAAATAGGATCTTCTAAAAACTCTAGTAGGGCTTTTTGCCATGCTGAAACAAAATGAGGGTTTTCGACTAACATTCCCAATTTCCCGTATTGCAGCACTTCAGGAACACCTCCCAAAGCCGAAGCAATAGTATAAGTACCACAATGCAAAGCCTCAATCAAACTAAGTCCAAAACCTTCATGCCAAAGTATGGGAAACAAATAACAATCTGATGCTTGATAATAGACCGTTAACTCGTCATTTGGTATTCGCCCAAAAAAAGTTACTCCATCATGAGGAATTTTAGCTTCGCATCCTATTACCCACAAAACAATATCCTTTCTCGTTTCAAAAACACCCTTCCAAGCATCCAGTAAAAGATGTAAGCCTTTTTTAGGCCGGTCCTGTGCACACCAAACAAATACTTTTTTATCAGCAACTCCTTTGTTTTGCTTCAAAGCGTGCTTGTCCTTTTGCGAAAGCGAAAAAAACTTGGTCGTATCAATCCCATTGTGTAATACCGAAAAACGGGTAGGCAAAACCGTATACCGTTCTTTATGCACTTGATAGGAATCATGCGTCAATAAGACCATTTCTTGAATGTTCTCATAAAACCATCTGCTTTCGAAATTACCGTAAAAAGGAGCAAATCCATGATAAAAAAACTGCAAATAACAATGATCCCGTAGGCCTTTTTCCTTTAAAAAAGCAACTAAAGGAGCTACAATTCCAAAGTTATCTACAATTTGAATGATGTATTTTTCATCCGAATTCAAAATCGAATTCAAACCTTTGAGATAACCCAAATAAGGATTTTTCGTCCATTTTTGTTGTATTTTAGTCCAATAGTCCTGCGCAACAAAACGATAACTCACTGTTTCCCATTTTTCTTCCGGCTCAGGACAAACAATATGATCTATCAAATGTTTCCCTTGCAGATAATTTTTATACAAAGTAGTCCAACTGCCAATTTGAGAAAAAGGCAGAGGAGCTTGTGACAGTAGAATTACTTTTGGCATTAACAGGATTTTTTAATAAAGTAAAGTTAGAAAATAGTGCTCAATTGAATCTTATTTTCAGTTGAATGGTTTTCAGGTCTTCGCTTATGATATAGGAATAGTTATTATTTCGATAAAAACTAGTAAGATGTAATAAAACCAAATCATTGATTGTTTTTAAGGGATAATAATTTGGAACCGTTTTTCCCAATCGCTTTTTTACCCAATACTTCCATGAGGATTGAAACGGATCTTTTTGAAAAACAACATTTATAATTTTGGATTTGGCACAAGGCAATTCGGCGTATAAAAAATGATCTACTTTATCTTTTTGATTGCCTATCACTATTACAACCGAATGATTTGCAATAATTTCGTATTCTTCTTTGGTTATTGTCTTACCCCAAAATGCTGCAGCAATACCGTCAGCATTTCTCTCTTTGTTTTGCAGTAAGTGTTGCTGATTCAATCTTGAAATTTGAGTCAATTGCAAATCAGTTGTTAGTGTCTTCCTTTCCGAAGCTCTATAACTTTCATGCCATTGGTGTAGCATTAAAACTTCATGCTCATAAAAAATTGATTCATATCCAGCCTGTTCCAGTCGACCATGAACATCCTCATCCTCGGCTCCCCAAAAATGAAAAAACTCATCAAAACCAACTATTTCATTCAAGGCATCAATAGGAAATAACGACAAACCTTTAGCTCCAACTTGACTAACAAAACTTATTTTATAGGCCTCAAAAAATTTGAATTGAACACTTTCTTTTTGATCTAGAAAACCAACTTTAAAAAAAACAGCATGTTTAGGATTTCGAAGTACTGTTATGGTCTCCACGAAATCATTTCGAAACAACATATCTACATCAGCCACAAAAACATATGGAGTTACAACTTGTCGCAAACCAATATTTATTGCCTTTGCCCTTGACCAAGGTTGGTGGCAATGATAGGAATAAATATAGTTGACAAAATCATATTCTTTTAGCACTGTTTCTATTTCCAAAGCGGTCGCCAATGCAGAACCATAATCTACAAAAACAACTTTAAAATCACGATTGGTTTGTTGTGCCAATGAATCAAGCGAACGCTTTACGCGTTCAAGCTCTCTATTGCGGTAAGGATACAGAATTGTAATCATCTCAAATAGTTTTTGGCTTCCTCAGTACTTAATCCTTTCCAAATTAAAAAATACCGCATTATTTTTTTGTTCAAAATTAATTTGGCAAACAATCTGCTCTTCACAAAATAAGACAGTTTTGAGCTTGATTGAATTGGTTTTAATTCAAAATTGCATTCCTCACCATTCTGTTTCAACTTAGAAACAGCATCAACCATCCAATCTTCAATAACATTACCCATGTGATAGGCATAATTATCTGCAGTCGACAAGCGCCAAAAGCCTTTTTTCACAACCGGAATATCCAAAAATTTTCCTTCGCTATCGCCTCCCAATTTGTAGGCTGTAAATCTATTTTCTAAATCATCGAACACTTCCGCTCTATAAGTGGTAACAAAATGTCCTGCACCTACAACTGCTTGCTGATCTTCATTAGTTACAGTCAAATATTTTTTTAATTGAACCGGACTATAAAAATTGGCGTCCCCCACACTTAATCCAAACATTTTCAATGCTGCTGGATTTACTACTGGCATACATTTTACTTTATTCGAGAAAAACAAATCCCAATACACATTGGCTGTATAAGTCCTCAAAGAACGGGAAGATGGTGTAGGACAAACAGCTCCCGTTTTAGGAAATGCATCATAAACAGCATAACTCGCCTCTTGCCAACTGTTCAAGAAAAGCACATCGGCATCCGAAACGGTAATCAAAGGACAACCATTTCCCGAAATCCCTTTTAAAACAGCATTAAGTTTTCCAATATTAGTAGTATGAATTACTTCCTGTATTATATTTCTACGAAACAAATCATTCAGATAATCTACAACTTCTAGACAACTTCCGTTATTGACAACAGTAATATATGTTTTATCGTGAATAGTTTTAAATAATGAATCCAAACAAAGCGTCAATATTTCAAAACTATCCTTAAAATACCCTTCTTGATTAGGGATATAAACAGGAATGATGACCTCATGAAAATAATCAGATGCAGTTTGAGTTTTATCTTTGTGTGGATTGAAACCTACTCGCATTCCATAATGTCTTTGTAGATGGCAATAACTTTTATTCTATTACCGTAATAATCTAATCTTTCCATTGCTATGGATGAATTTTCAGTTGATGCTTTCTCGATAATTTTTACATTCAAAACAGCATTCGCAATGACTTTTTCAATTTCAATAATCGATTCGGGATTATTTATTAAGAACCCATTCTCGCCATTTTTAATTATTTCTGCTGTCGCGCCACCAGGATTAGATTGAATCGGGAATGCCCCCATCACTATCGCCTCCAAAAGCGTATTAGGCAGCCCATCTGAAATACTATTTCCGATATAAATCAATGATTTACCCATAAACTCCATCAATTCTTGATGCGAAAGACCATGCCTGTCAAAAAAGCTGAAACTAAGTTTATTGGATTGTATATAATCGATTACTTTAGGATGAGCTCCAAAAACCAACACTTCATAATTTTGAATTTGATTTTGGATGGCTTGCAATGCCTTGATAACATTCAATCCTCTACCGAACTGATGTTCATATCCTTTCACCAATAGTATTCTCCTTTCACCAATAGGCAATTTATAGGATTGCAATTCATCGAGTTTGTAGCCGGTACCACCAGGAATAACTCCCAGATGTTTTCCTGAAAAACCCAATTGCTGCGCCAATACATAATCCCGTTGACAATCAGTATGCAAAAAATTAACCCGTTGTAAAACTTGTTTGATTTTTTTTAAATGTTTTGGAAATCGTTCATAATGGTATAAATCACTACCCCAACACGAATACAACCATTTTATAGCAGGGTATTTTTGCATTGTTTTTAAAATGGGATACGAACATCCTTGCATTTCAAAACTATGAATAACATCGGGTTGAATTTCAAAAATTATTTTTTCTAAAAATTCGTTGGCAGTTACTTCCAGAAATGGGAAGATTTTGTCATAAACAAATGGAACTTTTTTACTTAAAAAATATTCTCCTTTTAGAGGTAGTACTTTTCTTTTTTTCCAATCTGTAAATTGATGAACCGAATCTAAAGTAGCTAGCTTCCCTCTGCCTAAAACATCAAACCAATACAAATCGTAAGAAGAATCTTTTAGGTTTTCTATCCAACGAATAACATGAACGGAAGGCATCGAAATAAATAGAATTTTCATTTATTTTAGTAATTTATAGCCTTTGTTAAAAATACTAAAAATTGTATAACCAAATATAGTTTTAATAAAACCTCTAAAATTAAAAACTTCAAGTTGCGATATAGAAAGCATTCTCAAGTAATAAATTTTTTTATCATCCTTTCTAAGTAATGCTTCTCTAAGAATAAATTTATATCGGTCTATAATATAATTTTGTAAAATCCGTGGATTGGCAAGTTTGCTTTCTTTTAATAATTTCAAATGCTTTTCTCTGGCCCTAAACTCCGATTGTATCTCGTTAAAATTAAGTTTATTAATTTCGTGAGACAAAGAGTCTCCATGTATTCTGTATTGAATTAATGGTTCATCTACATAAACTACTGAAGGTTCTTGATACAACATCCTGAGATTAAAATCCCAATCGTCAAGATTTGTTATATGTACATCAAATAAATCAGCTTGCTTTTCTAAAAAACTTCTTTTCCAAGTAGGTGTAAAAGTATAGTAAGTTATCCTACCTGTTAAATAATCTTCAACAGTATTTTTTGAAATAAAATGATGCTTTTTATTAATTCTATTTTTATAAATATCTATATATGTCAAAGATGAAACTATCAAATCAGGTTTTTCAGAAAAAAAAACGCCTGAACGTTCAAGAGCTTGTGGTAAAAGTATATCATCACTATCAAACCATTTAATATATTCCCCTTTACTTAGTTCAAACCCATAATTCCTGCAAGTATTAGCACCTTTTATACTATCAGCTGGACGTTGATGAAATTGAAATCTGTTGTCTTGATTTATGTATTCTTTAACAATATTCTCAGTATCATCCATACTACCGTCATCTACAATAATACATTCCCAATTAGTGTAAATTTGTGATAGAATGCTATCGAGGGTTTCTCCAATTAAGTGGGCGCGATTGCAGGTAGGTATGATAATAGAGACCAATGGTATCATGCTATATTATTTCTTAAAGGCATAAATCATTCCTGTAATTGGGCTTAACACTCTTGAAATAACATTAAAGTTACTCTTTATCAAAGCTTCTTCTAGAATTTCAGATCCTTTATCATGCCATTCAATCATCAAAACATCTATTCGCATTAATAAATTCTGATCTTCTAATTTTTTTATAATTTCATATTCTGCACCTTCGCAATCTATTTTTAAAACAATTTTTTGCTCAACATGCCGGTCAAAAATATCTTTAATTATTTCTTCTATCGATATTATTTGTATTTCAATTTCTTGTGCTTTATCAATACTTATATTTGGACTTGCTTCTAATCGAATTCCACAATTTCCTTTCATTTGTGGGTCATACAGAACTTTTTCAGTTCTTGTGGATCCACCTAAACCCAAATTAAATGGTTCAATTTTATTTGAATACTTTATATTTAAATCGAAATTATAAAGCGCTTGATTATATGTTGCTAAAACTGGCTCAAAAGAATAAATTTTAGTTATATTATCTTTCAATGCAAAAAATAATGAGCTTATCCCAATATTCATCCCGATATCAAAAACTACATAACTTTCATTAGATAATAAATTATAATCTTTTTCAACAAATACCTCTTTTAAAATATAAAATTCTTCAGGGCTTTCCACGTAGAATTTTAAATCATCGATTTCTATATAAACACCATTTTTATGTTCTTTCAAAATGATGTTTGGATATTGCTCTTTGATAAGAGAAAAAAAATTAAAAGATCTATAGACTAATTTGTTATAGTCTTTCATTATACCTAATCTTTTGACTTGAGCTTGTAATTCCTTTTTCCTCTTTGACTCATTAGAAATTTTATATCCCAATTTTTTAAATATTTTATATAGATACATTTTCATTTTTAAATTGTTCTAAATTGTTTAATAAATAGGAGAGCATATCCTTTTTTAAATAAATAAACAGTAGTGATTCCCAATAATAATCTCAAAATATTTAAACCCGAAAAATTAGATTTTTTTACATTTTTTAATAGTGTATAAAAAATAAAACGAGAGTTTTTCCTTTTGAGTAACAATCTTAGAGAATAGAAAATCATAAGTTGCTTATAAATAATATATTTCTTTAGCCTTAGTCTCTGCTCATTTGACAAATAAACCGAAAATTGACAAAGATATTGATATACTTTTTCATAGTATACGAACATTGATTTAATACTTTTAGGATCATTAATCGAGTTTAAATCTATGCTTTGATGACCTCTTCTCACAAGAAAATGAATATCAGTAAGATAATAAAACCGCCCTCCTTCAATCAACCTCCTAAAATTAAAATCGGTTTCATGGGCATTAATTAATGATTCGTCAAACAACTTTTTCTCTTTTAAAAAAGAAGAATTCCACAAAGGAGAGGGTGTCAAAAAAATAATTTTACCTATAATATAATTTTCAATCGTATTTCTATCGCAAATAATAACTTCAGGATTATTATAAGCAACAATATTATCGATTGAACCTGAAAAAGTGTTTGAAAAACTCGCACAAAAATCTAAATTATTATTATTATTATTATTATCTAAAACCTCAACCTGTTTCTCTAGAAAATCAGGATGCATAATGTCATCACTGTCAAACCATTTAACATATTTGCCTTTACTCAATTCGAAACCATAATTTCTGCAAACGTTGGCACCTTTTATTCTGTCAACTGGTCTTTGATGGTATTGAAACCGACTGTCCTTTTTTATATATTCAGCAATTAAAACAGCTGTGTTATCCGTACTACCATCATCAACTATAATGCATTCCCAATTTTTATAATTTTGCGCAATTATGCTTTCTAAAGTCTCGCCAATAAGATAGGCACGATTGTAGGTTGGAATAATTATGGAAACTAATTTATTCAAGATTTATATAATTTGAATTCATTTTTACATTTTTGTTTCTGCTCGTCTCAATTAATTTGACTGTTTTATTTAAAACATGTAATTGTTTAAAAAATCCTCTCGCCTTTACAAAGTCACCTTTTAAAAAATTATACAATATAATTTTATAATTTTTTTTTCTCTCGCTAGCAATGTTTTTCAACGTAAACTCTAAATTAATATTCGCAAATTTAACAGCAATATCTCTTGTGTAGATATCAAAATATTTTTGTGAAAACAATCCAACCTTTTCTGATTTTGGTTTATAACTATCGTGTCTTATGAAAGCATCAGGAACAACTCCAATATTCATTTTATGGTACAGTACTCTCTGACAATAATTATTGTCTTCTCCATAATGATAAAAAAGAGGATCAAATCCCCCAATTTTTTTTACCGTATTTATAGGCAAAAACCATGCAGCTGCTTGGATAAAACTAATATCATATATTTTTTTTAATGGGTTTCCCAAAACAAAATCAGAATAAAAAGACCTTGAATTATCCTCTGCCATAAAGCTGAAAAAATAAGTTTCCAACAGTTTTCCCGAATAATCCAATTGAACAGGACTTAAAACACCATATTCTGGTTTGCTCTGAGCAACTCTTACAAGTTTTTCAATAGTATTTTTATTTACAAAAGCATCTTGATTTAATAAAAAAACATAATCCATTCCTGCTTTTAAAGCGTAAGCCATAGCAATATTATTTGCTCTACCGAAACCTAAATTTTCATTTTGCTCCAGCAATATTACATTAGAGAAATTAGTTTTAATATGATCTACAGTACTGTCGTTACTGCAATTATCTACCACTATAATGGTTGTACTAATAGAACTATCCAAAATACTTTGTAAGCATTCATTGATCCACTGCATTCCATTGTAGGTAATAATAATTACACACGACTTCATAGTTTAAATATCTTTAGTACTGTTTTAAAAAAAAAAACAAAATTATGTTTAGACAGTGGACAATAGAGATACCATTTAACACTAAATCTTAAGGCTTGTTGTTTATTGCTCGCTTTTATACAGTAGGATAAAAATCTTTTGCATGCAAAAATCTCATTATCGATCTGACGATCAATACTTAACGACAAAGGGAGTTCAGCCTGATATAATCTGTGAATTTGAATGGTTGAATTGATCCATTGATCATTTAAATTACCCACAGAAAAATGTTCGATTAGCACTTTATTTGTGATGCCTATTTTGTAATTCTTTTTCTTTGTTTCGATTGAGACATTAAAATCGTAATTATGGAATCCTTTCAACTTTTCGTCAAAAAAAACATTTATTTCCTTTCGTAATGCTAAAAAAACACCATCTACAAAAACAACTTCATTCAAGTTGCTATTCTCAAATCCTAAATATTCTTTTATTACTTTTCCATCCGGATAATGCTGGATAATGTTAATTGATTTGTATTTTTCATCACAATCCCACCATCCAGATGGCGTTTTTGTTTTTTGACTGGAACCAGCGATTCCTATTAACCCAATTTGGGAATCTGAATTAAATATTATTCCTAGAATATTTCCCCAATTTTGAGTATGAATTAAGATATCATCATGCATAAAACAAAGGAAATCCCCCTTACTTTGTTCTATTCCTAAATTATAAGCTTCGAAAATAGAATAAGTGTTCTCTGAATTATCAATAACTACCAATTCATAATCACATCCAATAGTATCTTTGATATTTTCAAATAAGTCACTACTTATAGTTTGGGTTCGAGAACAAATTATTATTGATATCATTGTTTATACATTAAATGAATAATAGTTTTAAAAAAGATAACAATCAAATTAATCTTTATATGCGAAAATATTGATTGCCATATCAAATTTTTCATTTACAAGTTTAGTATCAATAAATGGTCTTTTTCGTGAAAAAGATTGTTTTAGGTGGTACCTAAACCCTTGTCTTTTTAAAATACTTAAAAGATCATCAAGATGTTGTTCCTCATCATAAAAACTATGATATTCAATGAATATATAACTCACATTAAACAATACATCTTCACAATCTTTAAGTATTATATATTCTGGGCCTTCAATATCAATTTTCAACATTTCAATAGGTTTATCCAAATAATCCCTTAATCTGACTGACTCAACCATTTTGGGTTTTTGATTATTGTATTCTTTTTCAACCCTTCCACCTAATCCCTTATCTGTATAAAATTTTAATTCTGTTTCTTCTATCCAAACAGCTTTTTTATTCAATACAACATTTTTTAAATCTTGGGATTCAATGTTTTTTTCTAAAAAAGGCAGTACAAACTCATCTGGCTCAAAAGAAATAATTACAGAACTAGGATACTTTTTTGAAAAATATAAAACACTCAAGCCCATATTTGAACCACAATCAATTATAATTGAATTGGAGTTGTTTATCTTAAAATCATACATGCAATTTTCAAATATCTCTCTATAAGTATCATAAAAAGCTAATCCATAATGATAATAAAACTTATTGTCAAACAAAGTTATTTCACCTTCTTCTTTTTCTACTGAATCAAAAAGTGCTCTTTGAAATGAGGTCTTCCAAAAATAGTATTTACTATATTTATATAAATTTTTAATTATTTTTTTCATTTTTTACAAACTAATATATTTTTTCAATACTTTCAAACCAATTAGGTCTTGAAACTGAATTAAAATTTTGATTGTTTTCAAGAAAAAATTTATTTCCATAATCTGTATCTGCAGTAACACCAAATACAAGATTAGATTTTTCAGTTGTAAATCTTTTTACATATGGGATAGATAAATTAACCCCAACTTCATAATCACCTGTAGCTAAACTATATGGCGGAATTACAAAGAAAACTTCATAAATACCAGGTTCTATTTCATTATAATCATTATAGTCATTATACAAAAGACCTATAAGCGGATTTCCTGTAGCCGAACAAATAGTTACGCCTATCACAATATCATTAAACTTGTCCCCTATTTCAACTTTTAATACAATTTCAATTGGATCTGTATTCATGAAAATTTCGTTTTTATTTTTATTAAAAATTTCAACTTTCAATAATTTCATACTATTGTCCCCATCTTCCCCGGTCCAGATATTTCGATAATGATTAGATTTTAAATAAATATTTAAAACTTTATCAATATTCCCCTCCGCAATTATCTTCCCATTTTCCAATAAAATACCCCTTGTACACAAACTCCGGACCGCCGCCATATTATGACTCACAAACAAAACCGTCCTTCCCCCAGATTTGGAAATATCTTGCATTTTACCAATAGCTTTTTTCTGGAACTCGGCATCACCTACCGCTAAAACCTCATCAATTATTAATATTTCGGGCTCCAAGAACGCTGCTACGGCAAAAGCCAATCGCACCGTCATTCCCGAACTGTATCTTTTAACAGGAGTGTCAATATAACGTTCACAACCAGAAAATTCAATAATCTCAGCAATCTTTGAAGCTATTTCTTTTTTAGTCATACCAAGAATGGCCCCGTTCAAGTAAATATTTTCTCTACCCGTCATTTCTCCGTTAAATCCTGTACCTACTTCGAGTAAAGAGGCTACACGACCACCAAATTTTATACTTCCAGTTGTAGGAGCCGTAACCCGTGATAATATTTTCAACAAAGTAGATTTTCCGGCACCGTTCTTCCCTATTATTCCTAATACTTCTCCGCGCTCTACTTCGAACTTAATATCTTGCAAAGCCCAAACATAATCACTCTCCCCTTTGGTAGAGCGGTCATTAGTATCCCCTATTTTTAAATAGGGATTTTCTTTTCCTCGTATGCTATGCCACCACCTGTTCAAGTCATGACTAAGCGTACCCGTACCTACTTGTCCTAAGCGGTATTGCTTTGAAATATTTTCGGCTTTTAATATAATGTCTTTACTCATTTTATTTATTCATTGTTCTACTTTCGCCAATCAATACCCGTAAATAAGTTGTTCATCTCCCGTTCTACGCTTGTCAAGAATTACCTTCTCACTCCTCACGAAAACAGAATTATCTAAAACTTAGATACTGCTTCGCGTTCTGAGTCACATTTTATTGACAGCAGATGCTACTTTATTTTTTTTATTCGTTAGTACTCTTTGCCATGACAAAGACTCCGCATCGACTCCCCTTCCTTCGGAGGGGGCCGGGGGGAGGAATTTAAACAGTGTCTATAAAACTTTTCTCCGTTTTATTAAAAATTAGAATACCTACTAAAAACACTATCCCCGTTAGCATAAAAGTATACAGCAATCCAAAAACAGAAAGCTCTCCTACATTCAAAAGCATATAACGGGTACTCTCTATAATATACGCTAGCGGATTGTACTTGACCAACCAAACGTACTCTGGCATTTTTGCTGCAACCAAGGCCATAGGATACACTACCGCTGAAACATACATCAGCAATTGTACACCAAAACCTATCAAATAGCTAAAATCTCTGTATTTAGTTACCAAAGAGGAAATAATCATTCCTAAACCTAGTCCTAGCACACCCATCAAAATAATTAAAGCCGGAAAAAGTAAACTCAAGATATTCAAGCTTATCGCTGCACCTTGAAAGTAATAATAAATGTAAAAGACTATAAAAATAAAAAACTGAATTCCGAATTTTAATAAATTAGACACGACAATAGAAATGGGTACTATGATTCTAGGAAAATATACTTTCCCAAAAATCCCTGCATTAGATCCAAAAGTATTGGACGTTCCTGTAAGGCAGGCCGTAAAATAATTCCAAACGGTGATTCCGGCAAGATTAAATAAAAATGGAGGTACCGTTCCTGTAGTAATTCCGGCAAGATTATTAAAAATTATCGTGAAAGTAATCGAAGTGAATAGTGGCTGTATTAAATACCAAAGTGGCCCTAGAACAGTTTGCTTATACACTGTCACCACGTCTCTCTTCACAAAAAGAAGCAACAAATCTCTATATTGCCACACTTCCTTCAGATTAAGTGAAAAAAACTTATTTTTAGGTGTTATTTCAAATAACCAATTGTTATCTGTATTTTCTTGGTGAGTCATGTATATATAATAATCAGATTAAAATTCGCTTTTCAACTTTCTTAGTCTGTATGGTATTTATAGTTCGCAAATATAACATTTCACTCCAAATATTGTGATTTAATTTAGATTACTAAAAACTTAACTCTATTTTAACACAATGAAATTTCGATTTTAGATAATTATCCGAAATATCCCCAACAATTTATAAAAACAGCACTACGTTAACAGAGCGTTTTTATTTAAGTTCTTAAAATTCTAATCGTACTACGATAAATGGAAAAAACCACTTTTAACCAACTTTATGATTGCAAAAAAGGAACACAAACGGTATTGTTCAATCTTTTCCTCTACTTAAATTTTTAAATGGGCTAATCTCTGATTAATTCAATCACTAACGCCTAAATTTTTTGTTCCTTTGTTTTTCATTTATAAAACAACAAAGCAGTGTTTTTCTTTTCAAAAAATAAAACGGTTTTAAAAGACCTAATTCCAGAAGGTCATATCGACATTCATTCTCATTTACTACCGGGAATCGATGACGGCGCCAAAACTTTTGAGGATACCTTAAAACTTACCCAAGCGCTACAAAGTTTTGGAGTAACTCAGTTCATCACTACTCCTCATATTATCCAACATATTTGGGAGAATACCCATGACGGAATCGTTACCAATAAAATAAAAACAGTTCAAGAATTAGAAAAAAACAGTATTAACGTTCCTTTTAAAGCTGCCGCAGAGTACCTTATGGACGATCAATTTGTACAGCTATTTCAATCTAATGATTTACTGACTCTCAAGGACAATTATGTGTTAGTGGAGATGTCTTACATCAATGCTCCTATTCAGTTGTATTCCATACTCTTTGATTTACAAGTCGCTGGTTATATACCCGTACTAGCGCATCCAGAGCGCTATCTATTTTACCATAATAATTTAAATGAATATGATAAACTTAAAAGAGCGGGCTGTGTATTTCAACTCAATCTATTATCAGTTGTGGGTTATTACGGACCTAAAATAGCTCAAATAGCAGAGCAGCTATTAGCAAAAGGAATGTACACGTATGTAGGTTCTGACGTGCATCATGACAATCATATTGCCGCTTTCGAACAAAAAATAAAACTAAAAGATTTGGTACCACTACAAGAAGCTATATCAAATAATCAGTTTTTCAACCTAGGATAAACTAACCGCTTAATAAAACCTCTTCCTTATTCTCTTGTCAGTGTCAGCTCGGTATATACACTTGCTTCAGGAAGTGATTTTATAAAATTTAGAGCACTATTTTTAAAACCATATTTAGAGCAGTTCTACTACTCTTTTTAGCTTTTGCCCTAACTTAAAAAAGGTTCACAGAAAACATTTTTCTGTGAACCTTTTTTAAGCAGTAACCTATTTAGTATTTTAGCCCCTTATAAGTTCGGAGTGATATTTTAAATTTCAAATAGTACATTTGAGATATGAAATACAAGAAATG